>JAFZZD010000546.1 GCA_017615955.1 Victivallales bacterium | reverse complement strand
GGGCCTCTGGCCCTGTTCCCTCCCCAAGTATGGAGTATGCCATGTATGTATTGGCGGTGGTGTTGCCGCCGTGGCCTGACCAGTGGGTGTGGAAGAATTCGCCGCGTGGCTTATCGACGCGTTCGTAGGTATGTGCGCCGAAGTAGTCGCGTTGTGCCTGGAGCAGGTTAGCGGGCAGGCGTTCTGCGCGGTATCCGTCGAAGTATGAGAGTGCGCTGGTGATGCAGGGCATTGGCACGCCGATTTGGATTGCGGTGACTGCGACGCGTCTCCATGCGGCCTGTGACTTGTCCATGACTTCCTTGAAGAATGGGTCGATGAGCAGGTTCTTTAGTTCAGGATCCTTGTCGAATGCCTCTTTGATCTTGCCCAGGAAGAGTGAGCGGATGATGCAGCCGCCGCGCCACATGAGTGCGATGCCGCCGTAGTTGAGTTTCCAGCCATATTCCTTGGCAGCGGCCATCATGAGCTGGTAGCCCTGTGCGTAGGAGACGATCTTTGCAGCGTAGAGTGCCTGGCGCAGGTCATTGATGAGCTGTTTCTTGTCGCCTGTGAAGGGGACTACATCGCCCTTGAGCACCTTGCTTGCCGCAACGCGTTCTTCCTTGATGGCGGAGAGGCAGCGTGCGAACACGGCTTCGCCGATGAGGGTGAGTGGCATTCCTGCGTCCAGTGCCGCGATGGCGGTCCACTTGCCGGTGCCCTTCTGTCCTGCTGTGTCCAGGATCAGATCGACCACGGCCTGACCTTCCTCGTTCTTGTATGCCAGGATGTCGCGTGTAATCTCGATGAGATAGCTGTTCAGCTCGCCCTCATACCACTCGCTGAAGACCTGGTGCATTTCCTCGTTGCTGAGGCCGATTGCCTTCATGATGTGGTATGTTTCGCAGATCATCTGCATATCGCCGTATTCGATGCCGTTGTGCACCATTTTCACGAAGTGTCCTGCTCCGTTTTCGCCGACCCAGTCGCAGCAGGGTTCGCCAGCTTCGGTGTGAGCGCAGATCTTCTGGAATATGTCCTTCACGTATGGCCATGCTTCAGGTGAGCCGCCAGGCATCATGCTGGGGCCGGTCAATGCGCCTTCTTCGCCGCCGGAGACGCCTGTTCCGATGAAGCGGAAGCCCTTGCTTTCAAGGTATTGAGTGCGGCGTGTGGTGTCCGGGAAGTGGCTGTTGCCGCCGTCGATGATGATGTCGCCAGGTTCCAGGACCGGGATCAGCTTTTCGATGAAGTCGTCAACTGCCTGACCTGCCTTGACCATGAGCATGATCTTGTGCGGGCGTTTGAGGGATGCGACCAATTCCTCCACGCTGTGTGCGCCGATGATGTTCTTTCCCTTGGCGCGACCATTGATGAAGTCATCCACCTTGCTGACAGTGCGGTTGAAGCACGCCACTGTGAAGCCCTTGCTTTCCATGTTGAGAATGAGATTCTCGCCCATAACTGCGAGACCGATGAGACCGATGTCAGCCTGTGCCATTTTCTTCTTCCTTTATTTTGTTGTTATTGAGGCCACCGCCGAGTGGCGGTGGCCGATCCAAGTATCATATTGGCGAGGAACAATTTCCCCGCCATACATTTCATCCAACGACAGAGCCTGGCGGCAGTGAGCCGTCAAGTGTGACCAAGCGAAGGTTTTCGCCGAACTTTGCCGCCAGCAGCATGCCGTATGACTTTACTCCGCGCAGTTCAACTGGCTGGAGGTTTGCGACGATTACGATGCTCTTGCCAACCAGTTGCTCTGGCGTGTACCATTGGGCAATGCCGGAGACAATCTGCCTTGTGTCATCTTCGCCTTTGCCCGTTGCAATTTGGAGTTTCAGCAGCTTTTTTGCGCCTTCAATGTGCTCCGCTGAAAGAATCTGAGCGGACATAAGGCGGACCTTGCCGAAGTCATCGATGGTGACTGGCTCATATACCTTTGGTGTTTCAGCTGCCTTTTTCTCCTTCTTGGCGGGCTTTTCCGCCTTTGGTTCCGCGTTATCCACCAATGGCCCCCAAATCGCCTCGTAGTCGATGCGGGGGAACAGTGGTGGAATCTTGGTGACTTTTGAGCCAGGCTTCAGGCCACGCCAGGTGGTGAGTTTTGAGTACACTGGCTCCACCTCGTCCTGTGACAGACCCAATGCCAGGCGCAGTTCTGTCATCTTTGCGGGCATTACTGGATACAGCAGGCCGGAGACAATGCGCAGACCTTCCAGAAGATTGCGGATTATGCGTGCCTGCTCCTCCACCTTGCCTTCCTTTGCCAGCACCCATGGTTTCTGGGTATCCACATACAGATTTCCCGCGCGGACTGCGCCCATCACGTCTGCCAGTGCCCTGTCAAGTTCCAGTTTGTCGATGTAGCCTGGGTTGTCTGGTGTTCCGCCCAGTGCCTTTGCCACGCCGATGGTCTTTTCCCGGAGTTCTGCTGATGCCTCGTCCTCGAGATTTTCCACTTCAGGCACGAAGCCGCCGTTGAATTTCTCCAGCAGGGCGAAGGCTCTGTTCACCAGGTTGCCCAGGGTGTTTGCCAGGTCGGAATTGTATTTCAGGTTGAAGAGATAGCGTGTGAAGTTGGCGTCCTGCCCGATGGTCATGGCTGCGCTGAGGTAGTAGCGCAGCGCATCGCAGCCATGTGAGGCCAGGAATTCGCGGGGGTCTATCACATTGCCCAGCGACTTGCTCATCTTGGTGTCGTTGGTGAGCCACCAGCCGTGGACGAACACGGTCTTTGGCAAAGGAAGGCCCATTGCCATGAGCATTGTGGGCCAATACACCGTATGTGGCTTGAGAATGTCCTTGCCGATCAGGTGGAAGTTCACCGGCCACCACTTGTTGAATTCCTCATCGTCCCTGAGATAGCCAATAGCGCTGATGTAGTTCACCAGTGCGTCAAACCATACGTATGTGACGAAGTTGTTGTCGAAAGGCAGCGGTATGCCCCAGGAAAGCCGTTCCTTTGGCCTGCCGATGCAGAGGTCGTTCAGCTTGTTGCGGTTGCCATTGCTGTCCTTGCTGGTGAGGAAGCCCAGTGTCTCGTTGCGGAATTTTGTGGGCTGGATGAAGTCAGGATGTTCCTGTATGTACTGGATGAGCCTGTCCTGGTATTGCCCCATTTTGAAATAGTAGCTTTCCTCGTTCCGTTGTTCCAGGGGTCTGTTGCAGTTGGGGCAGAGGTGCTCGTTGCCGCTTTCACCGCATTTCACGTCTTTTTCCGTGATGTATGCCTCGCAGCCCACGCAGTACCATCCGCTGTAGGCGGCCTTGTAGATCTCACCCTTGTCGTACAGGTTCTGGAGTATTTGGGAGACCACCTGCTTGTGGCGTTCCTGTGTGGTGCGTATGAAGTCGTCGTTGGTGATGTTCAGGTCCTTCCACAGGTTCGAGAATGTTAGGATGAGCTTGTCGCAGTAGTCAATTGGGGCGGTATTGTTTTTTGCCGCTGCGTTCTGCACCTTCTGCCCATGCTCGTCCGTGCCAGTGAGAAAATGGGTTGGCACTCCCAGCAGGCGGTGGTATCTTGCCAGCGTGTCAGCCAGGATAGTGGTATATGCGTGCCCGATATGGGGGCGGTCGTTTACATAGTAGATAGGTGTAGTTATATAGAAGTTGTTTTCGTTCATTATATTTTCTCCTTACAATGTTAAATGTCCAGTCTCCTATCCAGCGGATTCGTAAATCCGTGGGTAAGAAATGTGCGGCGTCATTCTATGATCTGCTTGCCGACTTCCCTGTTGCCGAATAGTGCAACTGCCAGAAGCATGAGGAATGCCAGCATCAGCACCGCATAGAGTGCGCCATATATCACGTATGCGGCAGGGATGGAACTTTGCGCGGCCAGTGCGTCCGCCATCCAGAATAGCTGCCAGTTGGGTATGATTGCGTACAGTACGCTTGCCATCAAGCTTCCGCCACCTGGAATGGGTGACGAATACTTCCCTCCTGCCGGTGTGACTGGCGGATTTACCGAGCGGCGGAACACGTATGACGTGAATCTGGCTTCCATCCCCTTCGCGCCGCTTGGGACTGTTGTGATTTCATCTTTTATGCGGGTTACCTCCCACTTGTGGGTTGCGTTGTCATAGCTTGCCATGAATACAGGCGCTGTGTCCAGGTCGTTCACATCGTCCTGCCATCCCTGGCCATTCTTCCATGTCGCCTCGGGCGTGGAACCCATGTCAGGCAGCGTCGCGGGCTTTTCCCTGTCCGACCATACGATGAAGGCCTCGCCATTGTCGATGCGCCGTGGTCTGTTCCAGCGTTTCACTCCCATTTCCGTTGGGGCGAAGGTGTAGTCGGCAATCCAGAGGGGCGCTTTTCCGCGGGGAACCGTGTCATACCATGGTTCCTTTGCATGCCGGCCGATAATGTAGTCCGACATAAGTCCCAGCAGGAACAGCACCGAGCAGATGAGCAGGTTGCTGATGAGGTTGAAGCGTGTGCTCAATGTGGTTGCAAGGCCGGCCATTGCCCATACGGAGTACAGGATGAGCAGCAGTGCGGGCACCACGTGCCAGGCCAGTCCAGGCACCTCGCCTTCGTAGGATTTGAACTGGCCGACTATGGCCACCACTGGCAGCAGCACGCATAGGGACAGCACTGCAATCATGGGGAATGCGGAGCGCGTGGTGTAGTTGTGGATGCCCGCAGCCACCATGCTCAGCACGATTGCGCCGAAGTACATGTAGAACAGTGGCATGTCGAAGCGGTACTGGTCTGCCGCCACACGCAGGCAGATCAGTGAGGCCACTGCGGTCAGGAACCAGAACACTGTGACTGCGCCGATGATGCCCAGGATTTTCGCTATGATGAAAACAGGGCGCTGTATTGGTTTGGACAGCAGCAGCAAGGCCGTGCCGTTGTTTATTTCCCTGGAGACCGCATAGCTGGAGATTAGCACCGCCACGCCCCAGCCGAAAAGCATGGTGGTGGCCATTGCGCTGTCGATCACCAGTCGTTCCTGGGCGCGGAACACGAACATGCTGAAGATTGGGAACAGGCCGATCAGGCAGAGTGCGCTGATGAGGACAAGCAGATAAATAGGCTCTCTCAAGCTTTCCCTGAAGGTATTTTTGGCAACTTGGTATAATGCTGTGAACATGTTTTACCTGCTTGTTTTTTTTGTCGTGAGTGTATCCTGTTATTGGGCAGGATGTGTTATTTGTTTACGGCTTCCAGGTTGGTTTTGTACTGGTTGAAGCTGAGCGCCAGCTTGTCCGCCTTGAGCAGGTCGCCCAATGTGATGGCGTTGCGATTCCAGTCGTCACTGTCCAGAATCATCACGCTGTATTTTGAGCGGGCCAGGTCGATGAACTTGTGGGGAACGAAGTCATCGCCACCCAGTACCACGATGCGCCTGGGATTCACGTATTCGACGATGGTCATGAAATCGTCCGCATTCACCGGTGTCGCTGTATTGCCAGCTGGGAGATAGAACAGCTGGTATGCGCCATCCACATCGGGGGAAAGCAGCAGCACTGGCTGCTTGCTGTAGTACTGGGCCAGGTCTGCCAGCAGGCGGCTATGGACATAGTTGCCAGAGAGAATCAAGGTGTTTGCACGGACACGCCCGGCCCTCTTGAATGGATTGAATGTCAAAGCCTCGGCATTGAAGGATGCCATGATTGCGACTGCTGCCACGAGCACAAAAAGAAATTGCTTTTTCATTTACTAACTCCTGATCGAGTGTTTATATTTGTACGTACCAAAGACAATTTTCCCATAATATATACGTTTATCACCGCTTTCAATTTGCTTGGCTGGTTTTTTTTCACAGATATCCCATAACTTTTCTGCAATAGTAGAAATACATGTCCTGCCAGCGAGTAGGGCCGCTCTGCGGCCACTTGCTCGGCATATCTGAAAAGTGATTTTGTCAGATTTTGCTCCTACTCATTTTCTACTTAAATATCAATTGCGTTATGGGATAGCTGTGTTTTTTTTTTCAGGGAAATGGCAATATGGGAATGGAAAACCTCTTTGTGGGTGCGCGCCTCGGCGCCCACATAAGCGCCATCGGCGTATGGAAACGTAGTTTGAGTGGCCGACTACGCCCCATTCGCTCCATTTGCCTCCTTTTGTTTTACAACGGCTATACATATTTCAAAACTATGATAAGTTATCGCATTTTTTCGGAGGCAGGTTCACAATTATGAGAAAAACGACTTTATTTGCAATCGTGGCCATGTTGTCCGCAATGGTGTTGGCGGAAAGCGGCGTTACATTTGAGCAGGGCGAGCATATACAGCT
>JAFZZD010000545.1 GCA_017615955.1 Victivallales bacterium | reverse complement strand
CACGATGCTGGCTTTTGCCATGGCTTTGCACTGGAGAGGGCAGCAGCATCGCTTCGCTGCTTTCATTACCGACCTTCTTGGGGAACATAGCTTTTTCAAATGCTATGTTCCCCCCCGTAGATTATGTGCTCGGCCAAATGGCAGCGCATTCAGGACGCGTGCCCTTTAGCTGCTACTGATTGTGCCGATATAAAGGCTCATGCCCACGCATACGGTCATTGCCTACCAACAGGGCGATGATTAAAAAACTCTGCGCCTCTGCGTCTCTGCGCCTTTGCGTTGAGAAAGGCGCCTCTGCGTTGAGAAAGGCGCCTCTGCGTTGGCTAGATTTCCAGGTTGCCAAGTGGAAAGTGCTGTTGGCTGCCGTAAACGTCCGTGTCCAGTGGTGAACCGGAGCCGTGCTTGCGTGGCAGCACCACCTTCACTGTTAGAATGCGCTCGAATGGCTTGATTGCGACTTGCTCTGGCGCAATGTGGTACAGCTTTCCAATGTTCTCTGCCGTGAAGTTTGGTGATGACATCACCTTGTTGTAGCTGTCAATCGTAGAGAACATCAAATCGATGGTAACCTGGAATGGCCCTGCATTTTTACTGCGGCAGACGAATGCTTCATCGTATAGTTTCATTTTATCACCATGATTTGAGGTTCAAAGTTCAGCGGCAGGTCGGTCAGGTGGTAGAGTGCGAACTCATAGACTGCGCCTCCCTGGAAATCCGAGGGCGAGAACGGGAATGCCAGGTTGCCGGCGGTGGCCTTTCTTTCGGGGAAGCCCTGGTGCAACGCCTTGGAGCGTGCCAAACCCAGCAATGCGTCCGCCTGTTCCTGGGTGGGGGCGATGGCCTCTATTACCAGGCCCACTTCGCGTGGCATTGTGTCTGGCAATGCTTCGTTTCCGCAAGTCACTGCATCCAGCCCGTAGCGCAGGAAGCGCAGGGAATATTCATTTTCCTTTACGAAATTCGCGGCTTCCGCCACTGCGGCGCGTACTCCTTTCTCCAGTTCATCCAAATGCCGTATTGCGGATGGGTCCCGCAAGCCTGCTATGGTGATTGACCGGTATCCCAGTTTGATTGCGCCTTCCAGCTTGGTGGTCTTTGCACTGGCTGGAACCAGGCGGCTGCCGCTGACCTTGACCTTGCGGGGCGCAACTTGCTCGAAGTTGCAGGCACTCAGGTCAATCTTGCCTTCGGGTTCGTAGAAGCAATTTGGATCAGGCTGCTCGTAGAGGGAATGGGCCGCCACAGAGTCAGGCGTGCATGTACGTGCAGGATTGGGTGGCTCCACCGTAAAGAAATCCTGGTGCATCTCCACCACAAGCGAATCGTTGGCGCCTACGGGGCGGGCGCACAATGCGCCGCATTCCGCGATCTTCGCCGCATGAAGCGCCAGTCCTGCGGGGAAGCCCTTCCATATCGGATACGAGGCGAAAATTGCCGTGTCGCAGCACCGGCCTGAAACGATTACATCTGCTCCGCTTTCCAGTGCCTTGATTATGGGTTCCGTGCCGAATTGCGCCACTGGATTGCACAGTTTCGACACATTGTCCTTGTTGAAGTCAGGCGCACCGCCGCATGGCTGAAGGTGCCCGTCCGCCGCCTTTGCCAGAAAGTCCTGGCTCAAGTCAGCATAGATGACAGCCGTCTTCAGGGAAAGCGACTGCTCCTGTACGATTTCCTGCATTATGTCCAGCACGCTTTGCACATGTGGCTTGGCGCCTGAACCGCCAGCACTGCCGATGATCAGTGGTATGCCTCTGGACTTTGCCTCCTTTAGCACCATGCTTAAATCCCGTTTGACCTGCAGGCGCTTGACAAAGCCCTTGCCGCTGCCCAGATAGTACGGGCCAGGGTCGGTGGAACCCGCATCCACCCCGATGAAGTCAAGGGGTTGCTTGAGCGCATTTTCCAGGCTTATTGGCGAATAGCCATAACCCAGCAGACCGCACAGAGAAAGATAGCGTATGGAGGAACTCATCCATTGACCTCCGTGTATTCGTATCCGGCAGGGATCTGCAGTTTCTTCTCTATTTCAGGCATGCGTGCCTCTGCTTCGCGGGAAAGTTGCTCAAAGTAGTTGTTGCCTTGCGCGTCCATTGCCACGAAGAAGGGGCCGAAGTTCTTGACTTCGTAGATCCATGTGCATTCGGTCTTGCCCAACTCGTCCAGGAAATACACGTTGTGAACCTTCTGCACCTGGCCGCGCAGTGCATTTCCGCTAAGGCCTATCTTGGAGAGATATACGCCGCCCACTTCCTTGAGGGCCTGGGCTGTGCGCGGTCCCATTGTGGTCTTGCCTATGAGCGTCCTCAGTTTGAATTTCCGTACCACGTCCGCCCCGTAGCGTTCGAATCTGATGGAGCTGGTTGGCTCGCAGCTCACCACGGACCATTCGCCGTTTTCCAGTTGCTTCATCACGGGACCAACATGGAGGAAGCAGTTGATTTTTGCATAGTCGATTGGCGGATAGATGTTGTCTTCGATGGCGCGGATATGGAAGCGGCTGCGCCCTGTGAAAAGCAGGCCGCTGACGGTTATCATCTCGCCCAGTTTCAAGGAGCGGGCGGTGTCTTCATCCATTGGCAGTGCTATATCTCTCATTTCAGTTCTCCTGTGTAGTTGATGTCTCCGTTGTCGCTGATGATGGCCTTCCAGCGGCGTCCAACCAGGCATTGCGCGTTGAATGCCACGGGCAGGCCAGCCGTGTGGGTGACAGCGATGTCAATGTTCACAGCCAGAACCGCATTGATGCCACGTGACCCCATGGGGCCAATGCCCAGGCTGCGTGCCGCCTCGTACAGTTCCTTCTCCAAGGCCGCCACAGTCGGATCCTGGTGATGCTGGCCTATGGGGCGCAGAAGCGCCGCCTTCTTCGCCATGCCCATGCAGATGTCCGCCGTGCCGCCTATGCCGACACCGATGATCGCGGGAGGGCAGACCTTGCCCGCGTAGCAGGCGTCCTTGATGCACTCGATGACAAACTTCTTGATGCCCGCCACTCCGTCAGCGGGGAACATCATGCGGTAGAATGTGCCGAATATCTCGGAACCGCCGCCCTTGGGCACCGCTATGATCTCCAGTGAAGAACCAGGCAAATCAAATGAGATGTCGATTTTGGGCATTCCTGGGCCAACGTTGTTGCCAGGGTTCTTGCGTGTGATGGGATTCACCATGGTGGGACGCAGGAAGCATTCCGCAGTGGCGCGTGAGACAGCCTCCTCGGCGCACTGCCTGAGTACATTGAAGCCTCCTTCAAGCTGCGTCTCGGCACCTGCGTGGATGAAGAACATAGGGAAGCCCGTGTCGGCGCAGACCAGGCCATTGCCCTTTTCCGACATGTCCGCATTGTGGAGGCTGACCTCCAGGTGCTTCTTCGCCATGGGTTCTGTTTCCTCGTCCAATGCACGTTGAAGTGCCTTCCTGATGTCTGGCGGCATTTTTGTCGCGCCCATCTTGATGGCGTTGTACATCGCCTCGGTG
>JAFZZD010000544.1 GCA_017615955.1 Victivallales bacterium | reverse complement strand
ATGATGCGCCCTCTCCTGCTAGCGGTGGCGGCGGCAAGCTCATTGCGGTAATACCCCATTGACGCGGCAATCGCCAGTACCTTCTCCTGCGTCTGCTTGGCAATCCCCAACTGGTCACCTCTTCCATTAAGCACCAGTGAAACCACAGTGCGGCTGACGTCCGCCTCGTGAGCTATGTCCAACATTCTTGGCATATTGATATAATTTAATGTGTGCGCTTTGGTGTGACTTTTTCAATACTATAGTCGGTAATGCAAAATTCGCTTCCCTGCTGTATGCTAAGCAGCGGGCGTATCTGCTTCACATCAGTCGCCGTAATCTTGAACCTGAATTCCTTTTGCGCAGGTGCGTCCTGTGACACGGCATCCTGGGCAAGGATCTTGAAGCCGCCATACTTGTAGTCGGTGTAGGTGAACAGGCCCACGCGCGCCTTTCCCTGGAATGTGATTTTAATGACCACCTCATCGCCAGTATTGACTTTGATCGCCTCTGGCCTGAAATAGATGAAAAACTTCTTTCCATACAGGGTGATCTTGCCTTCCTCCTCCTTCAGAAGAGCGTCCTTCTCCGCATTGAGGGCTGCACTGGAGAAGGCCCACTTGTCGAGAGGTGTGCTGATGGCTGGCTTCGCCGGAGTAGTGGGCTTCGCCCTTGGAGGATCGTCCACAAGCGAGAAATCGCCCTTCTCCAGCCTTACCTTGCAGGTATAGATCCTGGCCTCATCCCCCTTCTTCACGGAAATAACATGCCGTATGGACTTGATGTCCTTGTGCTTGAGCTGATACTGCAATGTGTATTTCTTTCTTTGAGGCGTCAGTTCAACGGATCTCCAAAGCTGCCCAACAGTGGCATACGAATAGTCCTTGTTAAGGTAGAAGCCCATGCCCAGCTTGCCAGTGCCATCCGCCTCGAACTCGATTGTGGCAAGCTGACCGGGTTCAGCGTCGCGAACCACACCATGCATGAAGACACGGTCCTTGTGCAATGCCTTCAGTTCAAATCCATCGCCGCCAGGCAGCAGGCGCTTGGTCTTCAGCCCGTCCGCATTTCTGTCCGCAATGTTCACAAGAACCCAGTCAGTGCCGATGGGCATGTCAGGCAATTCAATTTCCGGCGGATTGCCCAGCACAAACAGACGATACCCCATCTTCGGCACAGTCAGCTTTATCACATCGCCTTCGGCATCCATGGGCTTCCTGTCTGGCCAGCTGATGTATTTGCCCTGGGGAACCTTCAGGCACTTTCGGTCAATGCGAATGGTGCCGGTCCTGTCCAGCTTTTCCGCGCTGAGGTTGGCCGCCACAAACAAAACGCTGCCATTGTCATGCTTGTATGCGGAGACATATACCTCCTTCATGTCCGTGGAGGCTGGGGGCACGTCGTCATAGTATGCGTAGAAGTCGCTGTTGCCGTAGTCGAACAAGTCCAGTTCCCTGCGGATGCGGTCTATCTCGTGGGAGTTCACCCAAAGGCGGCAGATCGGCACGTCATGGACCATGCCGATTGCCATCAGTTCACGGGTGGCATCTGGTCCCTTCACCATCTCGCCTCGCATTTCAGGCAGGAAGAACGGCGCCAGCCCCCATTGGCGACCAATGAACTCGGCGCGGAACGTGTCCAGGCTCATGACTTCCATGTAGGACTTGTCCCTCACCAGTGCGGCAAAGGGATGCTCGCCGTCAAAGTATCCGTCATTCCAGGAGAGCGCGGCGATGTTCATCTTGGCGGACATGTGCGCCCACACCCAGGTGTCTCTAGGCTGGCTGCGCACCAGTGAATACAGGCGCTTGAACAGTTGCCTCTGCGCCCTGATGGGATACGTGGAACGATAGACGCCGTTCTCCTCATAGCCAGTCCCCGCGCTTTTGCCGGAGTAGGCGTATGGGTGGAACTGGTCGTAGTAGAAGCCATTGAGGCAGTTCTTCTCAAGATATT
>JAFZZD010000543.1 GCA_017615955.1 Victivallales bacterium | reverse complement strand
ATTCCAGTCATCTCGCAAATGGATTTTTATACTTGGAGCACTCAGGGGCAGGGCAATGGCCATTGCCAATTGCGCACGCGATTTTTTCCCGCCACAGAAGCACGGGCCTTGTAATATCCGTGGGAAAGGATGCCCGCTGTAGATGATTGTTACACGGCAGTTCAAGCAAGATTGAATTGCGCGCAAATGTGGTCCGCCCTGTCCCTGAGTGCTCTTTTTATGATTGCCAGTTTTCCCGTATGGTAAGGTAATGATCATAGGACCTAATTATGTGAGCGCCGCTCGGTGCTCACTGAAAAGCCATGCCTTTCCTGCTGGCTAAAGCCAGCGGCTCCGATAGTTTGCGGCGTGGCATGGGAGTTTTGAAATTGCCTCAATTGAATGCGTATTCGTCCTCTTCTTCGTCGGCCTTGTCGTCTTCATCGTCCGAAATCCATCTGGCGTCATCGCTGGGTTGGTTCATTTTCAGCACCTCCGGGTATTTCACACCATCATCGTCAAGTTCGGAGCGCCCAAGTATCTCCCAGGGGTACACTTTGTATCTATATGAGGAGCCAATGGGATATTTGTCCACGAATGCTGGGTGTTCTGCGATAAATGCCTTGATTTCATCGGAATAGCTTTTGCTTTTCCATTCCTCAATGTCTCCGAAATGCCATTCCTTGGACGTGTTGTTCGCCATGATCTTCTCCCAGAGAGAAGGTGTGAATTGCAGCCAAATCTCCTTCGGGCACATTGGTATGCACTCCTTTTCCATCCAGATGATTTTTGCCCAGTCCTCCACTGACAGGTCCTGTGGGTTGACATTGGCGAACAGAATCTCTTGGCTGATTTCGCGGGCTGCGAAGAGCGCCACCAGGCTTTCCTTGCTGAAAGCGCTGAAATCCTTGCAGTTTTTTTCCAGCCAGAAATCTCTTCTTTGCTGTATTCCCGATATTAGGAAAAGCCAGTCGTCCGCCGACATCTGAGGCGGGAGGTCTTCAGGCTTCCAGCCGTTTGCCACTGCATGGCAGAGCTGCATGTCCTTGGGGAGAGACGCCAGCTGATCTATTGGCAAGTTGGTAGTATCTTCGATATGCCACCTGTTGCCCAGCAATGTCTGACCCATTATGACAAAGTCCTCATTTGACCAGAATTGTTTCTCCTTTTCTGTCAGGCAAAGGTAGCTGAGGAAAAATGCCGGATAGAAGGTGATGTTGTGGTAGCCAGTGGTTCCGTTTTCCTTTCTTGACGGGAGAAGTTGTATCATGGCATCGTAGATGGCAAATCGCGCCAGATTGGCGGCTGTGTCGTCGTCAGTGGGGAATATGCAGAGGTTTGTCATTCCCTCCGTCGGCTCCCAGAGGCTGTATATGCCCACCAGCTTGTCATCCATGTATATCCCGTAGTTCACGAAGCGCACAAGATAATTCAGCAATGGCATCGTTCTTGAGAGAAGATGATGCTTGTCGCCCTTATTCAGACCATAGTATCTGCGACGCCATTTCATGCCTTTCGGCAATACCTCATCCTCGTCAAAAGAGAAGATATGCTGGCCTCCGTATATGCTTTGAAGCCCGTGCCTTTGTAGTTGCATGATGATGAACACATCGTCAATAATGTCTATCTTCTTGCTGGTGACCTTGTGTTTGCCAAAGCTGGCCTTGATGCTTTTCAGCAGTGCTCTTATTTCCTTGACCGTGTTTATGTAGCCAGAACTTGCTCTAATGAAGGACACGTACTTGAAGCCCAGGCTATGATAAAGTGCCAGTGCCTTCTCATTGTCATCGTCCGTTACCAGCAGCACAGCTCCTGACGATGAGACATGCTGGCGCACCGCCATCCTGATCAGTAGTTTGGCGATGCCCTGGCGACGGTATTCAGGCGCGACATACAGCGTGTCGATGTAAAGGAGATCATAGTTGTTTGCGTCTTGCAGCCAAGGGGCCTTGCGTTTCTGGAAGCCAAATAAAATGCAGCCGACTGGACGGCCAGCGTCAGTCGCGAATATCACGCTTGCCTGCTTCAGCTTGCCAGGAATATCATTCTCAAGGTAGTGTATGCTATACTGTTCAGACCATTCTGAACCTTGGCTCTCAAATACCGTCTGCCTTATAGCGTATGCCAGGTATTCATTTGCGGCATTGACGCCCAGGCCCAATGTCTGCGCGAAGCCTATGCGTAGTTGTCTTGTCATTGTCAAGCCTTTTGTTATATGCGCCATGTCATATATGTTGTATGATGGCAGATGGGTAATTTAGCACACTATATATGGCACACGTGCATTTGCAAGGGGCGAAGGCAGTAATGGGACAAAGCAAGTTTTTCTTCAGAATTTACCCTCATCTTCCTCACGTCTCTTTTTCACTGTTACATTTCTGAATAGTTGCTTTGCATTATTGGTGATAGAATGGCATGAATATGGTCATTTCCGATTTTTCGCGGTTCTGCCAGAATGAGTATGGAATGGCGACGGCGGAAGTGTCCGTCAGCCTTTCATAATGAGTTGAGTAGAGTGCGTCTGGCCTGTGCAGGCGTTTGGCTGTGAACCTGATGCCCACGCAGCCAGGAACAAGGTCGTCCATGGGGAATGTTTCAAATGTGCTTTCTGGCGTGAGTATCAACTCGAATGGTGATATTTCAGATGTAAGCGGCAATTCCACGCAATAGACCAGGGGGCCGCGGCACAGCGCAGCCTGGCTTGCCAGCGAGGGGATTGATGTGAATATAGTCTCCACTGGCATGGCGAAATCGAAGTCAAATGATTCGCCGTCGGCAAAGTGTTTTTTCAGTGTCCAGTATGAATCTTTTGTTTCGCCTTCATTGGGCAGTGTATATTTGCCGCACCAGCCAGGAATGCGCACCTTAAGTTCAAAGTTGCCGCCACGCACGACACGGACGCTGACTTTTCCGCTATAGGGATAGTTGGAAGCAATCTCCACTTCGTAATTGTCGCCTTTGACACTGGCCGCAGCTGGAATGTCGATTGCAAGATAGTCCGCTTCAGCGCGGAAGCAGAAGTTGCCGATCTGGGGCAGGAAACGGCAGTAGCTGGTGGGGCAGCAGCTGCAATCGTACCACTTCTGGCGCTCTGTCGCCACATGGCCTTGGCATTCCATGCCACGGTGGCAGGCGTGGAGATTGGCGTAGAAGAAGCGGTCGCCTGACAGGGACAACCCGCTCATGACGCAGTTGTACAAGGCCCGCTCCATAACATCCGCGTATTTGCTCTTGCCTGTGATTTTCAGCATCCTTGATGTGAACAGCACCAGTGCCATGGCGGCACAGCTTTCCGCATAGCTGCGCTCGCTTACCTGTTCGCCAGCGCCGCCGATACACTCGCCAATCTGGCGGCTGCCCACGCCGCCTGTGATGAACATCTTGTTCTGCGCCAGGTCATCAAACAGCCGTTCACAGGCGGCCAGCAACTCAGTGTCGCCAGTGGCCTCCGCCACATCCGCCATGCCGCTGTATAGGTAGAGCGCACGGACCGCGTGGCCCACGGCCTTGGTCTGTTCGCGGACTGGCTTGTGCGCCTGGAACAATGGCAGCACGATTTCTGGCTGCTTTTCCTCTGCGACAAAGTAATTGGGTGATGTGCCGCGCCTGTCTATGAACAACTTTGCCTGCCTGAGATATTTCTCGTCACCTGTAGCCTTGTAGAGCTTCACCAGAGCAAGCTCGATTTCTTCATGGCCTGGATAGCCCTGCTTGCCATCTGGACCGAACACATCGCATATGTAGTCGCAGTAGCGTCTCATGGCGTTGAGGAACTTCTTGTCTCCAGTTGCGTTGTAATGGGCCACGGCAGCTTCGGTGAGATGTCCCGCACAGTAGAGTTCATGCTTGTAAAACAGTTCGCACCAGCGCTTGTCGGTTTCGGTGACTATATAATGCGTGTTAAGGTAGCCGTCTTCCTGTTGTGCGGATATGACCAGATCCACCAGCTTGTCCAGGCGTTGGGTTATTTCAGGTGAGGATGCCGCCGTATATGCCATGCCTTCCATGACCTTGGCCACGTCGCTGTCCCAGAATACGTGTGGCTGGGGCAGGGTGCATCCTGGCTTCCATTGCAGTTTGAAAGCGTCAATGCGCCCCGTCTCCTCGCAGCGCTTGATTGCGGATGGTATTGTCACGGCAATGTTCATTGCCTGCCGCGGTGCGAAAAATGTGTCTTTCAAATGGATTTCCATTGGTCTTCCTTTTAAATGGGTGGACAGTGGACAGTGGACCGTGGCCAGTGGACTGTGGACTGTGATTCGTGGGTGTCTGTGGTTTAAAGCTGTTAAACGCGGGCGAAAACGCCCGCGCACAGAACAAAATGCCCGCGCACAGGACAAAACGCCCGCGCACAGGACAAAACGCCCGCGCACAGGACAAAACGCCCGCGCACAGAACTAAACGCGGGCGAGAACGCCCGCGCACAGGACACCTTTATTTGAGGCCCTTTGCGGCAAAGGCGTCCAGTATGGTCTTTGCATCATAGTTGAATGACTGCGCCACTTCGTGCTGAAGGGAGCGCAGACGTGGCGCCGTCATTAGTTTAGCCAGCTTGCCTGCCCAGTCGATGTTGCCGTGCCCAGGTATGTCATGGCTGTCTGTGTCTGTCGCATTGTCATGCAGGTGCGCAGTGACGATGTATGGCAGCATTTCCTCCAGGATGTTGTCGTTCCATGGTATTTCGCCGAAGTCCTTGCAGGCCCAAGGCATCCAGTGGCAGCTTCTTGTGCCAGATGCAGCAAGCACGTTTGCGTGCCCTATGTCGAAGCAGAGGCCGAGACTCGGCGAATTGAAGCGTTCCACAAAGCCGCAGAGTTCTTTTGGCATTGACATTTGGGACCAGATGTTCTCCAGCGCGATGACGACCTTGTATCGCTCTGCAATAGGAAGCAGCCTTTCCAGCGCATCGTCAATGTATGAGCGCCATTGTTCAGCCGTGCGTGGGCGGAAGCTGTCGTTTGACCATGTCTCCGCATGGAATGCGCAGGTGTCTGCACCGAACATGGCCGCCAGTTCAAGCTGCCGTTCCGCCAGGCGCAGCATTTTCTTGCGGTCGCCCTCGAATGGCAGTGACAGCTCATTGCCTTCGCCCCAGGTGGAGTGGGCGCAACGGCAGGTGGCTCCGTGCTGCGAATAGATTGACTTGATGCCTTCCACTCGCTCGGGATGGTCCAGAAGTTCCTGCATAAGGTCTGACGAAAGGGTGAAGACATGCTTTCCGCTGGCCATGTAGTCCTCGATATGCTCAGCGATTTCAGCGTCAGTCTTGTTCCCCGACAGCGAGAAGTAGGCGACGAATGGAATGTCGCCATTGATGCTTTTTTGTGTATCCATGCCGTATTGTTTTTTTGTTGGTGGAAAGTCTGCGAACTTTTGCAATACTATGCTTGGGCATGGTGAAAATACAATATCAGGTGGTGGATTTTGACGTGTCCGCCCACATCATAGCCCCATGCACTTGCACTGGATTTCTCGGAATGACATAATGGATTTGCAGAGGATTTCCCAGAATAGACTGGTTATGGTCTTGGCAATGAACGGATGCAGTGCGGCGATGTCGCACTGGCGAATGCAATGCTGGAGCAAACTGATCCGCATTGATATGGATGTAAATGATGCCAGGAGGTCTTCAAGTGTTTTCTCGTTGATAAGTCCACAGGAGTTGATGATTTTCCAGGCTAGTTCCTTTCCTTCGTCGTTGTGTGTCAGCAGCAGCGTATCCATTATGTCGAGGATGGCAGGCACCGCATTGCATTTTTTGATCCAGGATTGGAATTCCGCGATCCGTGTGGTGGGGATGCCCATGCGGCAGACGCATTCCAGAAAGGCTTCGGGCAGGCGTGAGCATTCCTTGCTTGCAAGGATGGCGGGCGATGCAAGGCGAACCCCGTGGCACATCAGCCAGATTGCCTCTGAAGCCTCTCCTTCAAGGATGTTCTTTTCCAGCGCATTCTGCAATTCCAGCCTGCGTGCCTCTGGATATTCCTGTTTCCACCAGTGCTTTCCTCCTGCAAAGATATCCTGCAAGGCAGGCTTGTCGGCATAACATTGCCGTGCAGAAATATATTGACCTGGATGATATGGATGATATGTAATTAATGCGTCTGGATCCTGTCCCAGTTCCATAAGCAGGCGGACGACGGGCAGATTATCATGGAGGCATGAGGAAATGAATGGATGCCCGATGGGATGGACGGGTATGGGGCTTGCCTCACGTACCAGGAAGCATTTGTTAAGCATGCTGTGGTCAATGCCGCATTCCTGAAGCAATGACAGTGCCTCGCGTGGCGAACAGCCATCATTGCAATGCCATACCAGATTCCTGATTTTCTTGCCATTGGTCCAGATGGTTATGCATTCAGGTTTGTGCTGGATTTGATTGTCCATTGTTATAGCCTCCTATGTGTTGCCTATGTTTTTTCGCTATGTTCTCCATGAGGGAAGGTATGTGCGCGGCCAATGGCCACGCACAACATAACCTTTATAAATTATTACGTAATAAAAACGGCGATGCTTTCGTTTGAAAGAAAAAAGTGAATGAGCAATAAGAAAAATCAGATTTTTGCGTCTTATTATGTGAACGCTATGTTCCCCAAGAGGGTAGGCAATTGAAGCCGCGAAGCGGCCAGTGTCCGCAATGGCACAACCACCAT
>JAFZZD010000542.1 GCA_017615955.1 Victivallales bacterium | reverse complement strand
CCTCATCCGCATATTCGCATGGAAGGGCGTGCTGCATCCTGACGGGCTGCTGAAGCAGGCGCTGGTATTCCTTCACCTAGCCACGCCAGAGACGCAACTGCTGTACCGTCCAGAGGCGGTGTTGCTGGTCATGATCTATACGGAACTGCCCTTCGCCATACTGCCCATCTATGCCGCCGCCGAGAAGTACGACTTCACCTTGATGGAGGCGGCCATGGATTTGGGGGCTGGCAAGCTGCGGGCGTTCTTTTCCGTGTTTGTGCCAGGGATCAAGTCGGGCATATTGTCCGCCTGTCTGATGGTGCTGATACCCAGTTTTGGCAGCTATGTGATACCTGACGTGGTTGGCGGCATAGGCTCGCCCATGATAGGCAATGTCATTGCGCAGAAGACTTTCACGGACAGGAATCTGCCTGCGGCCAGCGCACTTTCAGCAGTGCTGGTGATTGCCATGATCGTACCGCTTCTGTTCTTCCTGAAAGGCAAGAAGAAGGGCAAGGGTGAGCGTCCCGAGCCGGCGAAGGAGGTGGTCTAGCATGATGCGCAAGAGCAAATTTCCAGGCGTTGTGACCTGGCTTGTCATTATATTCTTCTACCTGCCGATCCTGCTGTTGATCTTCAACAGCTTCAATTCCTCGCCTTCAGGCGGAAGCTGGGAGGGCTTCACCCTGCGCTGGTACAAGGATCTTTTCAACTTCAATTCCAGGGAGATATGGTATTCATTGCGTACTACGCTGATAGTCGCCTTCATATCCACGTTGGCCTCGACGGTGCTGGGCACGACGGCGGGCATAGCCCTCCACAAGTACAGCAGCCGCATACAGAACGCGCATTTCTTCCTGGTTTACACGCCGCTGGTGGTGCCTGAAATCCTGCTGGGCATAGGGCTGCTCCTGTTCTTTGTGGCAATCAAGGTGGATCTGGGTTTGACTACGGTTATCATCGCGCACATTACGTTCTGCCTGAGTTATGTGACCATGGCGGTGCTGTCCAGATTGCAGGACTTTGACATGACCATACTGGAGGCATCCCGCGACCTGGGCGCCAATTCCTGGACTACCACGTGGCGTGTGCTCATCCCAGTCATATTCCCTGGAATACTTTCTGGTGCATTGCTGGCATTCACCCTGTCTGTGGACGACTTTGTTATATCATTCTTTGTGGCGGGACCAGGCTCCACCACCTTGCCGATACACATCTACAGCATGATACGGCGCGGCAGGATGCCACTTATTAACGCCTTGTCCACAATTCTGCTGGCAGTTACATTCCTGATCATACTTGCATATCAGATCATTACCACACAAAAGGCGAAGGCAGAGAAAAAATGAGCACGGAACCCAAAATCAAGGCTGGCGGAAAAGGGGCGTTGCGGCTGGAACTGCGGAAGGCGGTATTGGACTGGCTGTGGGCAATGCGCACCCGTCCTGACGGGCTGGCCTTTGATGTGGGGATGTTCCGCAAGACCGACCATGTGGACATAGCCGCCGCATGGCTTGGAAGAGGTGGCATTGGCGTAAGCGGGCGCGTCTTCATTTGCTGCCCCGAACGTAAGGACTGCTGGCCGTCATGCTCCGTGGAGGAGAGCATAATGGCGGAAATCGTGTCCTTGAAAGGTGAACGGGAGAAAATGGAGGCGGGCATACGCGCGGCGGAGCCAGGTCTTCGCGAAGAAGGCCTGCTTTTTGACGAACTGGCGATATGGGACTACGCGCACTCTGCCAACCAGGACTATCATGATCTGTGCGCCAGGATTACTTCGCTGGAGGCCATGCTGTACAATGGCACCTGCCTCCAGCACATCAAGGAGCATCCGCTTTGCAACAGGCTCTACGTGGTGGTGCCAGAAGGGGTGCTGCAGGCTGCTGAACTTCTGGATGGCTGGGGGCTGCTGTGGATGAAGGCGGACGGGTCGCTGCGGGAGATGCGCGAGGCCAAAAGGCATGCTGTCCCTCTCGTGGATGAAATGCTGTTCCTCAAGCGGATAATGAATTGCAATGCCTTGGCTCGCAAGGCATTTTTGGAATTGAAAGTCTCAAGCAATAAGGAGAAAGGAAAATGATTATCGACAGGCTTGCCAACTGGCGTCTTTATGCGAATGTGAACCCGCTTTTCCAGAAGGCATTTGAGTTTCTGGAGAAGTCAGATTTGTCTGGAATGGAATGTGGCCGCTATGACATTGCTGGCGATGACGCATACGCCATGATACAGGAACCCGAAGGAAAGACGGAGGCCACCGCCAGGGTTGAAGTGCACCGCAAGTACATTGACATTCAGTTTGTCGTGTCAGGCAACGAGAAGATGGGCTGGATACCGCTGTGCGGCATGGGGCATGACGAGGGGTTCGACGAGAAGAAGGACTGCGGCTTCTTCAAGGACAAGGCACAGTCCTGGTTTGATGTCAGGCCTGGCTGCTTCGCCATATTCTTCCCCGAAGACGGCCATGCGCCAAACGTGGGCACAGGTGTGCACCGCAAGGTCGTGATCAAGGTGAAGGCGTAACAGTGGCCTGTGGCCTGTGG
>JAFZZD010000541.1 GCA_017615955.1 Victivallales bacterium | reverse complement strand
GCCGCTTCGACGCCCATAAGGACGTCAACTACGCATGGAAACACAAGGGGAAAGTGCCCTCATCACCAAAGTTATGGTACAGGCTGTGATTAGAATTGCAAATACTGTTTGAAAAATGGGGAGTTTAGGTTAAATTCCAACAAATTGTAAACAAATTAATATGTAATGGAAGTTTCACAGAAAGAAGGGAGCTTTTATGACCTGGGAAATAACAGAGGAAGGCAACGTACTGAATGTTGCGATTGAAGGCCGCTTTGTGGCGGCAATGGCGCCAGCTCTACGCGATGAGCTGATTGGCAAGATGAAGGAAGGCACGAATGTGCTTTTCAACCTGAGCAAGATGGTACACATTGATTCCAGCGGCCTGGGGGTGCTGGTTCAAGTTCTGCAGAAGGCCAAATCCTGTGGTGGAAAGGTAATCCTCGCCGCCTTGCAGGCTGGCCCCAAGATTGTGTTTGACATCACCAAGGTCAATCGCGTGTTCGATATCGTACCAAACGTGGAAGACGCAAAATTCTAGTTTTCCACCGCCTTTTTCTTGTGAATTAGCATAATGAAGATACTTGTATCTTGCATCCCCTACGATAGTGGCAAAAGCGGGATTTCCGTATATACAAGGGAGCTGGTATGTGAACTTGTCAGGCAAGGACATTCAATCACATTGCTGCTTGAGCCTGGAATCAGCTGCACGGACCTGGGCGTGTCATGCGATGTGGTAAATGCACCAAACTGGACCAAAAAGGCGGTTTTCAGCATGATATGGCATCTTATGTTGCTTCCATTCTGGATACTGCGCAATAGAGGAAAGTACCAGGGCATGATAATATGCGCGGCAAACAGGCGCGTCTGCGCCTTCTACCCGCTTCCCACCATTGCCACAGTCCACGACCTAGCGAACTTCCACATCGGAGACAAGTATTCCAGGTTGCGGATGTTCTACCTTGCGCACATATTGCCATTCTTTGCCAAAAAGGCACGGCACCTTGTGGCGGTCAGCGGGGCGACAAAGTCTGACCTGCTTGAATACTGGCACTGCAAGGATAGAGATGTGAGTGTGCTCTACAATGGGTGCGTAGCAACACAGAAGCAATGGACTGAAAAGCATGGTTCTTCAATCCTTTACATCTCACGCATTGAGCACCCAGGCAAAAATCACATTCGGCTGATCAAGGCATACGGGACCCTGGATCATGATTTGGCCCAAAAGCATCCCCTGGTACTTGCGGGAGCGGACTGGAAGGACGCGGAACTGGTGCACGAGGCAGCCAAAGCCTCTCCCAATGCGGACTGCATCCGCTTCACTGGCTTTGTGAAGGACATTGGCAAGCTTTGGGCCGAAGCTGGATTCTACGTGTTCCCAAGCTTGTTCGAGGGCTTTGGCCTGTCACTGGTGGAGGCCATGGCATACGGCATTCCCTGCGCCTGTTCAAACAATGGCTCACTGGGCGAGATTGCAGGCGACGTGGCAATCACCTTTGCACCAGACGACGTGGATGGAATCGCAAATGCCTTGAAGAAGCTTCTTGAAGAAGGACCAGAGGAACGGGAACAACGCATTGCACGAGGAATAAAGCATGCCAGGCAGTTCTCATGGGGCAAGCACGCAACTGGAATGGTAAAACTACTGGAGGCAAATGGACGCTGACACGGTAAAACTGTTTGCCATACCAGTCGCCAAAGTCACCAGCGAGCAGGCGCTTGAGACAATTGTCGAAATGGCCAAGTCAAACAAGGGGCGTCCCAAGTTCGTGGCCACGCTGAATGTGGATTTCGTGTCCAATGCAGTGGGATGCTGGCCATTCAAGGGCAATGACGAGCTCTGGGGCTACCTGAAGAACGCAGATTTTGTGACGGCGGACGGCATGCCGATTGTCCTGCTTTCAAAGCTGCTTGGCTCTCCGCTGCCTGAACGTGTCACGGGAGCAGACCTAGTGCCGGCAATCTTCAGGCGTTTTGCGGAAGAGGGGCTTTCCATCTATGTGCTGGGGGCTTCCCAGCCAGCCTTGGACGAGGCCATTGAGAAGCTTCCCAAAGCAAGAATAGCGGGATTGGACACGGATTTTATCAAACTGGATGAGGAGCAGCCAGAAATCATAGAGCGCATCAACGCAGGCAGGCCTGACTTGCTTTTCGTGGCACTGGGGAATCCCAAGCAGGAACTCTGGATGGGGCGGAATGCGGACAAGCTCAAGGTGCCTGTGATGATTGGCGTGGGAGGCACATTCAATTTCATCTCCGGGAGGGTGAAGAGAGCACCCCGCTGGATGCAGAAATGCGGCCTGGAATGGTTCTACCGTATAATACAGGAGCCTGGCAGGCTCTGGAAACGATATGCATACGGCCTTTTCAAGTATTCCTGGCTATCCGCAAGGCATCTGTTCAAGAGGGACTTCAAATGAAAATCGCGCACATATTGAGAAGGCTTTCATTTGACGACTGGGGTGGAACCGAGCAGGTGGTATGGAACATCGCCAAGGCACAGCTCAAGGCAGGCCATGAGGTCAGGATATTCGCGACCACGGCACTCTGCAACACTCCACGCGAACAAGTGGAGGGACTTGAGATATGGCGTTTCAAGCCAATATATCCATGGTGGCCCATGAGCGCCAAATTGACGGTTGAGCTGGACAATAAAGGCGGCAATCCATTTGTTCCGGGACTTGCCAAAATCTTGTGCCAATGGTCGCCAGACATTGTGCACTGCCATGCCATGGGACGCATTGCGGAACTTTGCCTGAGGACCGCCAAAAAAATCGGGGCAAAAAGCATTGTGTCACTACATGGCGGCTCCTCCAACATCCCCGAGGACGAGGCCAAAAGCCTGAAGGCTCCCACCCGTGGGCTTTTCCCATGGGGCAGGATACTGGACAGCGCATTTGGCTGGAGACGCAGGATACCAGAGGATGCGGAGGGCATTGTATGCGTCGGGCAGGACGAGTACGAGCACTATTCAAAAGTGCATCCCCATGTGCTGTATCTTCCAAACGGCGTGGATGTTTCCGTCTTCAAGGGGAATGATGCATTTTCCGCAGAGGAAGATGAAAAGGACAATATCGTATTGTCTGGTCTTCGTGTGCTTTGCGTGGCGCGCATAGACCGCCAGAAGAACCAGATGATGCTGGTGGAGGCTCTGGCCAAGCATCAATTCATGACAGTGCGCCTTGTGGGGCCCGTGACGCAGCCCGACTATCTTGAGGAACTGAAGCGTCGCGCAAAGGAGCTTGGCGTGGCTGAGCGTTTTGCATACGCAGGGGCATACAAGCCGGGAAGCCAGGAACTTATTGCCGAATACAAGGAGGCGGATGCCTTCGTGCTTCCCAGTAGGCATGAGCCTTTTGGGATAGTGGTGCTGGAGGCCTGGGCCGCAGGCCTCCCAGTGATAGCCAGCAATGTGGGAGGCTTGGGGCGCCTGTGCGCAGCGCACCCCGATGCCGCACTGGTTTTTCAGCCAGGCAATCAGGCCAGCCTGGACGAGGCACTGAAAAGATTAAGCAATGAAAAGGGACTTGCCCGCAAGATGAAGGAGGCGGGGACAAAGGCCGCAAGAAACTACGACTGGAGTGTCCTTGCGGCAAATCTCGTGGTTTTCTACAACAGCATATAATTGAGGGATTGAAACAACAATCATGAGCGAGGAGATTACAGAATATGAACGGGAACAAATGCGCAAATTCGCCACATTCAAGGGCGTTGCGCTTGTGATCCTGCTGAAATGGTTATGGTTGCTAATACTTGTGTTTATCGTGCTGTCACTTGTGTTTTCCATACATGTGATAAGCCATTTTGCAAACAGCAGCACAAGATACAGCGCAACCACAAAATTGATGTTCACGCCCAGGAGCACGCCAAAAGTGCAGGCGATGAACGACAAGCACCTCAATGGCATATTGGACAGAGGTTCCCTCAAGCGCCGCCTGGGCTTCACCATGGATGACTTGCCCGAAAAGGAGAGAACTTCCCTGGTAGCTGATTTGACAATAAAGCAGGAGCGCAAGCCAAGCAATTTCTTCACTCTCACTGCCTATTCCGGCTCACAGAAAGGCGCCATAGAAAAAGTCAACTCATACGCGGAGGTGCTCATAGACGAATACAAGACATTCCGCACAAACGACTTGAAACAATGGACGGAAAACCTTGAATTGAGAAAACAAAACCTGATGGAGCAGACAGCCGTGCTTGATGCGGAGGAGGCTGTGGCGAAAGGAAAGACCGGTGTGGTATCGCCAGTTGAGACACTGACACTTATCAATGGAGTCATTTCGGACCAGAGGCACAACTACTCCACTTTGAGCGTGCAGCTGGCAAATGAAGAAGTAAAGAAAAAACGCCTGGAGACGGCCATAGGGCAGCTGGACAACACGATCATCAGGTGTGCGCCGCTCATACGCAAGAAAACACAGGAAATAGCCGCAATAGACGCGGAACTGGTCAAGCTCAGGGAAATATACACTGACATAAACCCCAAGGTGCAAGGCAAGCTCAATGACCGCAAGGCCCTTACGGAAGAATACATGAGCATGCTCAAGGCCAATGGCCTCGAGAACATAGAAATAAAGGATGTGGAAAGAGTGGAGCAATCCGTAATGGAGCTTTCCGATGTAACGCAGAAGATGGAGGTGCTTACGGAAAGTCTTCGCACCATTGAGAATGAAATCAAGGCCAACGAGGAAAAAAGCGAGGTGCTGACAAGGGCAATACCGCAACTTGAACGCATAAATGCAAAACGGGCGGAAATTGAAAAGGCCATGCGTGACCTCAACGAAAACATAGGGGACATTGAATACCTGACCATGACTGCATCCAGCGACCTCCATCAAATCGAGATGGCCAGCGGCGCAAAGGACAAGAACCCGATGAACGTGAAAAATCTGGCCATTGCAATTGGCGGCGCACTCATCTGCACACTGTCCTTGACATTCTGGGTCATCCTGCTGGAATTCTTCTTCGGCAAGGTGCGCAATACCAGGGAACTCGCCGCATACGACGACATACTTGTGCTGGGGTCTCTGCCCAAGCCAGACATCTTGAGCGACGCCAAGGAAAAGGAAGTCCTGGACGTTGTGGCATTGAATTTCTGCAACGCAGAGCTTCCCAAGGGGGCGGTGCTGGTATGCCGCCTGCCGGGTGCCCGCTACTTGAGAAAATTCTCCAAGGAACTGGACTGGTCCCTTTCCATGGCAGGGCAGAGAGCATTCCTGATGGAGATCGTGCCCTCCCTTGGCTTTACGCCACCCGATGACGCGGAAACCCTTGTCAACCTGGTGCGCAAGGACACCCATGGCTGGTTCCCCACCTCAAGCCACTACGCACTGGCGCCGACCGAAATCCAGATGTTCAAGGCTGACCTGGCCATGCTCCGCGAGGAATTCGACAATGTGTTCATAATGCTGCCTGATGGCATCAGGCATGGCGGCAACTTCTTCCAGCAGCTTCTTGAATTGAGCGAATCGGCATTGCTGCTGGTGGGCGCGAATTCAACGCCGCGCTCGGAACTCAAATATGTCAGAAAGCGGGCAATAGACGCAAATAAGCAAATGATGGGGCTGATCTCTGGCTCGCCCATCAAGGAAGTACGCAGGGAAATGGAGTTGGAAAATGAGTAATTACAGGACTTTCTTGTTTTCAATGCTTGTGCTTGCTGTCGTCGGGCTTTCAGGTTGCTATCCAAACCGCTGGACAACTCAATACAATTCACTGATAAACAGCATAGAAGCCGACAATTCCATTTTGGAGGAATCAGGGCAAGATGATGAAAGTGAAAAGCGCAGGATAGAGGAACTCGAGCGGCTCGCCGATGAGGAAGGCATTGCCTATCATATCAATGCAGGGGACCAGATCGATGTGCGAGTCTATGGGCATCCGGACTTGAACACAATCACGAAAGTCAGTCCGGACGGTTCCATAGGAATGGTTTTCGTGGGGCAGTTGATAATATCAGGGCTGACCATAAGCGAGGCCAGGGATGCAATAGCCAAAGGTCTTGAACCCTACGTGAAACATCCAGTGGTGGGCGTTTCGGTTCTGGAGGTCTCCAGTGAAACCATAACAATTTCGGGTGCGGTGGCAAAGCCTGGAATGTACAATATTTCCGCTTCCTCCCGCCTGGCGGACGCATACGCCATGGCAGGCAGCAGCGCCAAAAGACTTTACAATGGCACTGACGTGGATGTGGCAGACCTGACCCGCTCGATAATTGTAAGGGACAGCAAGATACTGCCAGTGGACTTCACTGCGGCAATAGCGCAAGGAGACAAGCTGAACAACATCAAATTGAGGAAAGGCGACTACATTTTCATTGCACAGAGAATGGAATCCAGCATCATAGTTTGCGGTGATGTGCGGAATCCCCACAGACGCATGTATGAACCGAGCATGACCCTGATTGAAATCCTGACCGTGGCGGGCTGGATGAATGAAACACACTGGAGCAATGTCATAATCATCCGCGGCAGCATGTCCAACCCGAAGATGTTCAAGGTGAATGTGGATGCCATATTGGCCGGCAAGAGCAATAACATAGCGCTCAAAGCCAACGACATAGTGTATGTTCCCAAGGACGACCTCGCAGAATACAATGTATTCATACGCAAGCTGATGCCAACATTCCAGCTCCTGAACCTCATGTCGTCAAAGGTGTCCAATACTATAGAATTGTGAGAAATGAAATACCTGGTATTCACAATTGCAGCGCTTGGGGTGATTCCCTTCTCATTCCTGCTGTCACAGAACAAGTACTGGATAAAGAACGCCTTTTTCGCAATGATCATTGCGATGTGCCTGTATGTACGGACCTCCATCAACTTCTTTTCCCGCGAGGACTACCGCGGAAGCGCCAGGGGCATGGAAGTCAGCCTAATCCATCTGATGGCGTTCTCCATCATTGGCGCGCTGATG
>JAFZZD010000540.1 GCA_017615955.1 Victivallales bacterium | reverse complement strand
GGCCACAGTCCACAGGCCACAGTCCACAGGCCACTAATCACTTATCACTTATAATGGAGACATACCAATTTACGCCAGTTGCCGTGGTGAAGAGCTGCTTCAAGACGAAGTTCGGCATTCCCAGGCAGCCTGGGCTGGTACAGGAGGCAAGTGGCGAGATAGTGCTGCTGCCGCCTTACAACCAGCCAAACACCGTCAGGGGGCTTGAGGAATTTTCCCACATCTGGGTGCTGTTCATATTCCACCAGGCTATACGCGAGCATTGGAAGGCGACAGTCAGGCCGCCTCGTCTTGGCGGGGACAAGCGCATAGGCGTGTTTTCATCCCGTTCGCCGTTCCGTCCCAATCCAGTGGGGATTTCCGTATTGAAGTTAAACGAAGTGATTTGCCGCAATGGGAAGGTTTCCCTGATGGTGGAGGGACTGGACATGGTGGAGGGCACGCCTGTGATTGACATAAAACCATACGTGCCGTATGCTGATGCCATACCAGATGCGCGAGGCAGTTTCGCGCAGAATGCGCCAGACGGGAATGCCCTGCCTGTGAGCTTCACAGAGGAGGCTGCCCGTCAATGCCAGCAGTTGGAGGCGGGTGGCCTGCATGATTTCATGGCATTGGCGGAGAAACTGATTTCGGCAAATCCGCGTCCCGCATACCAGAAGATCCCTGGGCGTGTTTACGGCATATTTCTTTTTGGGTATGAGGTGGTCTGGCAGGCCTCAGAGGATGGTGCGCTGGTGACAGAAATAACAAAGGCACAGGGACAATGAGGCTTTGCATTGCCATAATCTCGTTATTTGCGCTGCTGGGTATCGCGGAAGATGCAAGGCAGGTGATTCGCATTGCGCAGTATGTGGAAGGCGGCAATGCCAGAGGGCTGCTTTGGAGCAGCTATCCAGGCGCGTTGTCGTCGCTGCTGAAGCATGTTTCAACTGAATGCAAATGCAACATCGTGCCGGAGCCGGCAGTAATTGGCGACTTCACGGACAGCAGGCTGACGGATTATCCATTCATCTATATCAATGCCGCCGACTGCCGTGAATGGTCATTTTCAGACGAGGCGATTGCAAAGTTGCGCAATTACCTTGAAAACGGGGGCTTCATCTTCATTGACGCAGGCATAACGGCTTCGTTTCTGCGGGAGCATCCTGAACTGGCGGCCTCCCACAGCTATGCGGAATGGGAGGCCTCGCCAGAAATCAAGGCGCTGTTCGAGAAGGTGCTGCCTGGAAATCCATTCATGCCGCTTGACAGAAAGCACCCTCTCTTCAGCATCTACTACAAGGGGCTGCCTGATACAGCAAAACTGCCAGACGCAGTCAGGGACTATGTGGTGAATGAGAAGTGGCCTGAAGGCACTTATTCCGCCGTGGCAATACGCTTGAATGGCAGGATTGCGGTGCTTTGCACGCCGATTATCGCAATGGGCTGGGCACGCAATGAGCTGGGGCAGTGGAAAACGAACATACAGTTCAGGGTTCTGGAGCAGACCGAAGGGCTTGACCAGACGCTGAAGAACGCTGCGTATAGCGGGGCCAAATTCGAGGTGGTGCGGGAGGATGGCGGCAAGGACATGGTGTATTGCCAGAAGGAGGCTCTGCCAGCATGGTGCATGGAGCCAGGCGGGCGCTGGCGTGTGTTCCGCTATTACGCAAGCCGCGAGATCAGCGACTACACCCATGAATTCTACACACGCCTGGGCACCAACATCATCCTTTACGCAATCCTGCAGTAGCTGGGGCAAGGTGCATACGTTTCCATAGGCCTGGGATGTCCATGTGGACGCCGAAGCGGCGCCCACTCAGGTTGAGCAACCTGCAAGGCGAAGCCCTAGGTAACCCCGCACAGGTTGGCCAGCCTGTGCGGAGGTTCAACAGAAGAAAACATACAAGTTGCTCAACCTGAGTGAGCGCCGCTTCGGCGCTCACACGGATGCCATCGGCGCATGGAAAAATTGGGGAATGCCCATTACGCTTGCGGGGATGCGAAAACAACAGTTTTGTAGGAACTGACTTGAAATATTAGGTTGTGGCAGTATATTGTGCACGAAATTTTTGTTATATACGGCTTTGTTCCAGATATTTACCTGACTACAGGAGGCAGGTGCTGGAATATTGCTGGAAATGGAATTTAACTTTGGAGAGGAAGAAATGACAGACAATGAGGCACGTGTTATCCGCATTATCGCGCAGCAGCTCGGCAAACAGGAGAGCAAGATAAAGCGTACTGACAAGTTCATTGAGGATTTGAGTGCGGATTCATTGGACATTGTGGAGCTCATTATGGCTCTTGAGGACGAATTTGGCACGAAGATCAAGGATGACGAGGCGGAATTGCTTACCACAGTCGGCGATGCGATTGACTATGTGGAGGCGAAGATCCAGAAGGGTGAGGCACAATAATAGCCTGTGATTCACTAAAATTGAAGTTTTTGCACTGGTTTCCTGCCGATGTTGCAGGTCGGCCAATGTTTTTTTATATTAAGGTCACTGCCCATTTATGGGAAAAGTGACCTTTGCGTTAATATGTGACCTTTGCGATGCACTCCTTGCGGCGCATTTCCGCCATTTAGCCAAGGAAGCGTTTGTTATATTTTTGAGGTGGATTATGTCAGAGGAAAGAATAGTTGCAGTGACTGGAATGGGTGCGGTTTCCCCTGTCGGTAACAACGTGCCTGAAAATTGGAAGAATCTTCTTGCCGGCAAGAGCGGCATAGGTCCCATAACCAAGTTCGATGCATCGAACTGTCGTTGCAGGATTGCCGGCGAGGTTCACAATCTGGCATTGGATGAGCATATTTCACCCAAGGAAATCAGGCGCATGGATGCATTCTGCCACTTTGCCCTGGTGGCAGCCCAGGAGGCCATGGCCTCGTCAGGGCTTGAGGAGGGCAACTATGAGCCTGAACGCAGCGGTGTTCTTGTGTCATCCGGAATAGGTGGGCTTGGCACAATTACCGAACAGGCTGTGATAATGCGCACGAAGGGATTGGACCGGGTTTCACCGATGCTGGTGCCCATGATGATTTCCGACATGGCAAGTGGGCAGCTTGCCATTCACTACAATATGCAGGGTCCCAACTATGGCATAGTCAGCGCATGCGCCTCGGCATTGCATTCCGTGGGAGAGGCATATTGGATGATACGCAGGGGAGATGCGGACATTATGCTATGCGGCGGTGCGGAAGCTGGCGTGGTAGAGCTTGGGCAGGCCGCATTTTCGTCCATGCACGCTCTTTCCGAGCGCAATGATGCGCCGCAGGAGGCAAGCCGTCCATTTGACAAGGAACGCGATGGCTTTGTGCCGGCGGAAGGCGCCGGCATATTGGTGCTGGAGGAATATGAGCGTGCGAAGAAGAGAGGGGCGAACATACTGGCACTGGTGGTTGGATATGGTCTTTCCTGCGATGCGCACCACATTACTGCGCCCCGTGAGGATGCCCTTTGTTCATCGCGTGCCATAGTCAATGCCTTCAACTGCGCGAGGCTGCCAGTGGAGCAGCTTGCCTACGTCAATGCACATGGCACCTCGACGCCGCTTAACGACCGTTGCGAGACAATGGCCCTGAAGAAGGCGTTGGGCGAGCATGCCAGGAAGATTGCCATCAGCAGCACCAAGTCAATGACTGGGCACATGCTGGGGGCCGCTGGCGGTTTTGAATCAGTGGTGTGTGTCTCTGCCATTCAGAACGGCTGTGTTCCGCCCACAATCAATCAAGTCACGCCTGATCCTGACTGTGATTTGGATTATGTTCCCAACCAGGCTCGTGAAATGGCCGTGCCGCTGGCGCTCAACTTGAGCTTTGGTTTTGGCGGGCATAATGCCGCTGTGCTTTTCAAGCAACCATAATCACTGGCCGATATTTGTCCATTATTTATGTCAGAAAGCAAATCAGCTTCATCGTCATCTTCGGAGGGCGGCACTGGCAGGGACTGGCTACTTTCGTTAGTGGTGTTTCTGCTGGCGTGGGGATTTTGCATAAGCGCCTTTGTATTGATGCTGTCTTTTCACAGCAGTGACGGAAGGCTTCCAAACTGGGTTGGAAATGACGTCAAGGCAATAGCCAGTCGCGATACAAGAAGCTCATTCAGGGCGGATGGAGATATTTTTGCAGAGCAAAGTTTCTCTTACGTTGTTGAGAAGAAGGACAAGGCGGAGCGCAGTACGGATGCAGGCGGGGATTCGCCTGAATCGCCTGACATTGGGGAGACTGAAAACTATTGGGGAGACTGTCTCCCAAACATATATGTCTGCGGGCGCTCAAAAGGAAATTTTTCTGATAAGCATCAGACTGGCAACCTCTTCCATGTGGAGGTTGACGAGCCGATAGTGCGCACTGGAGAGGTTCTGTTTGAAACAGTTTCCGACAACAAGCGCATTTTCAGTCCCGCATTTTACAAACTGCTCGCATATCAGGAATATTTTACGCAGGAGGAGGCGGTTCATTGGGGCACCATGCGGCTGATATGCGTTGCGATACTGTCCACATTGGTTCTTCTTTTCTTCGGTTATTCCATTTATTTTTTGAGGGAGGATTTCTACGACACAGTGCACAAGCAGTGGCTGGTTCTTCTGCTGCTTTTCCTCCATGTGGGACTTCTGGTGCTTAGCAACTTCATTGCAAGCCTGTTTGAAAATTGGCCTGCGTTCTTTGCCATAATCATATTCCCTGCCGCGCTGGTGCCCAGTCTAATGTCAAACATGCTAGGGCGCCGTACTGGCATTTGCGGGGCGATGTGCCTTTCGCTGCTGGGACCCGTCATTTGGGGAGGCGCCTACCAGTTCCAATTCTTCCTTCATTCCCTGGTCTGCTCCCTGATTACAATCATTTCTTTCCAGAATGTGCACAGCAGGCTGCGCTTCCTTCTGGGCGGGATATATCTGATTTTGAGTTCCTTTGCAATGACTGTGCTTTTCACCTGGGAAAACAACCTGGCTTGGGCCTTCAATCCTCCATTTGGGCTGTTTTGGCTGACAATGCCGATGCTTTTGCTATTGAATGCACTAGTTGTCATTCTTGGAATGCTTTTATTGCCACCAGTATGCGAGCTGGTGTTCAATGTCACTACAGTTTTCACTTTGAATGAACTGAACAACCGTGACCATCCTATTTTGGAGAGGTTGTTGAAACAGGCTCCAGGCACCTACGAGCACAGTCTTTCAGTGGCGCGTCTTGCATCGGATGCTGCGCGTGCAATAGGCGCCAACTCACGCCTTACTGAGACCTGTGCCTACTTCCATGATATTGGAAAACTGTGCAATCCGAAGATGTTTGCGGAGAATCTGCTTAATGACGAGGTGAATCCCCATGATGAGATGACACCTATTGAAAGTGCCAATATACTTCGTCAGCATGTGCGCTATGGACTTGAACTTGCGGCGAAGGCTCATTTGCCGCACGAGGTCAAGGAAGCGATAGCGCAGCATCATGGTACAAGCATAATGGCGTTCTTTGCGGACCAGGCCATGCATCAGGCGGAGGAGGCTGGTGAACCCAAGCCGAACATGGCGCAGTTCTCTTATCCAGGTCCCTTGCCTCGCAGGATTGAAGTGGTGCTTGTATCGATAGCTGATGTATGCGAGGCCGCAGTTCGTGCCTCCGTGCGTAAATGGCCCAGTGTAACCTCTGCATTGATACGGGAGAAAGTAAGCTCCCTTGTGATGTGGAAATTCCAGTCGGGGCAGTTTGACGAAGCGAAGATGCCAATATCGAGTCTGCACAAGATAATAGATGCCATGGTGGAATCACTTTGCGTAATTTATCATGTCAGGCCGGAATACCCTGAGAGCAGCACCCTTTTGTTCAAGGAAAGCAACAGCCAGGCAAAACAGGAAGAGCAATCAAAATGAAGATAAGGCTTTCCAAGGAAAGAGGTTCCTATCCCCTGCATTGCAGGGAACGCCTGAAGCGGATATTGACTTATGCCCAGGAGCTTGCGGGGCTTGGTGCCTGCAAGGGGATGCTGAATGTCGTAGTGACCTCCAAGGCGACCATGCAGTCCATGAACTGGGATTTTCTCAAGCACGAGGGTGCGACTGATGTGCTGACATTCGATTTGCGAGAGCAGGAACAACTGTTTGAAGACGAGGCTGCCGCTGAAATATATGTGTGTCCAGAGGTCGCCTTTGAATTTTCAAGGAAGTTTGGCACCACACCTTCATACGAACTGGTGCTTTACATGGTGCACGGGATGCTGCATCTTGCGGGTGAAGATGACCTTGACGACGAGGCGCGTAAGTCCATGCGTGCGGCGGAGACCAGGGTCATGGAGGCATTGAAACTGCGCCATAGCCTGGAGGGATTCATATTATGACACCTGTCATATCGCTAGCTTGCTTCTGCGTTTGCTCTTTTTTTGCGGCGTTGTTTGCAGTGATATGCCACCAGATTGGCAGGCTTAGTGGCGGTACCATAAAGTTCCTGGAGGAGTCAGAGCATCCCATAGAAGGCCTTGACAGGATGTTTCCCTTGCAGGATGGGTACATATTTGCAGCGCGTCTTGTGGTTATAGGTTTTCTCGTTGTGGCTGCATATTGCAATGTGAAATGGGGTGTGCAAGGGCATGCGGGATATGCATGGCTGCCTCCATTGCTGGCGGGCGTATTCTATGGCGGTCTTGAACTTTCAATGAGCGCGTTGACGCCTAGGGCATCCGTGCGGATGCTTATGATTTTTGTCCCATTGCTGAAGGCAGCGTACTTCATTCTGTTTCCCCTGACCATGCCTTATCGCGCAATGCAAAGACGTCTGGATGCCAAACGGCAGATTAATGATGACGGCGAAACAGAACCCAGCGTCGAGGATGAAATTCTATCGCTGGTGGAAAGCGAAGATGGCAAGGACAGCACAGCAATGCAAGCTTTGGAGGAGGACGAAAAGCGCATGATTCGCGGGGCGCTGGAGCTGGATGAACTTAGCGTCCGCAAGATCATGACACCCAGAGTGGACGTGATCAGCGTTGAATACAGGGAGGACATGGCGCTCGAGGACTTCGTGAACGAGGTCAGAAGAACCATCATACAGTCCGGGCATAGCAGGATTCCAGTATATGCTGGAACCATCGACAATATCATTGGCATTGTATATTCAAAGGATTTGCTGGATGAAAGGAAGCTGTCTGTCTTTGATTCCTTTGTAAGGAAGAAGCTGATTGTCATACCCGTGTCAAAGAACATTGGCGATTTGCTGGAGGAATTCCGCCAGAGCAAGATACATCTGGCCATAGTGGTTGATGAATATGGCGGCACAGCGGGAATAGTCACCTTTGAGGATGTGCTGGAAACTCTTGTGGGGGACATTCAGGATGAATATGACTATGCTGAAGGCGAGGATGCGCTTCAGGAAATCAGGCAAGGTGTGTGGCAATGCGATGCCAAGACGCCTGTGGGCATAGTCAACAAGGTCATGGGTGTTGAAATACCTGAGGATGAGGAGTATGACACCATCGGTGGCTACCTCTCATACATGGCAGGCCATATCCCAGCCCAGGACGAAAGCATTGAGACCCCTGAATTGGTGGCGTTGGTCAGCAAGGCCAACAGCCGCCGTGCAATTGAGGTACAGCTTTCGCATCTTGAGACAGTGAGCGACGATAAAACAGATTGATTCCATGCCCTGCCGAAATAAAATTTGCATTTAAAACATTTTTTTAAAACAAATGATACAATAAAATCGACAAACGTGCGTATTATGTGCAAAGGCCAGGAAATGGCAAGAGAAAGAAACCTGAAAGACAAATAAAAAGCACGGAGGTTACCATGAACAAGAAGCTTTACATCATCGCGATTTTCGCAACAGTTCTCACAGCAAATGTAACATTTGCAGGTCCGCATCATCATCACCATGGCGGTGGTGGCATTGGATTGGCATTGGATGTGATCAACACGGTTGCTCATGTGGTTGACGTGGTTGCGCCAAGACCAGTCGTGGTCGAGCAGCCAGTTGTGGTCGAGCAGCCAGTTGTGGTCACACCGCAGCCGACAGCAGTTTACGTCGCACCCCAGCCTGCTCCAGTAATTGTTGAGCCATTGCCTCCACGTTACTACACCAGGCCAGAACCACGTTACACAAGGCCAGCACCGCCACCGCAGCCCCGAAGGCCAGCCTCTCCCAAGCCGGCTCCCGAGTACCATAGGGATAGGCAACATGGTGGTCCTGGCGGTGGACCCCGCCGTTGATTGAAATCAACATCCGACCCGCGACATGAAGTCGCGGGTCTTTTTCATTTGGCTCTGTTCCCCAAGAGGGTAGGTATGTGCGCGGCCATTGGCCGCGCATCAGGACGTAGGATTTCCT
>JAFZZD010000539.1 GCA_017615955.1 Victivallales bacterium | reverse complement strand
GTCGGGATCGGTACCCGTAAGCGCAATAATGAGCGATGACTTGCCGTGGTCGATATGGCCAGCCGTTCCTAATACCAGGTTTGCCTGCCCGCCTTCGTGCATCACAACACCGCCCCTTCAAGCTGTGCAAAGTAGGCAGCAAGCCCACTTGCAATGGCAGTTAATTCGTCTTCATGGAGCAAGGTACGCGCATCGAACAGAAGCTTGTCCTGGCTAATGCGCGCCACAATAGGAATGGGACACTGCTGAACCAAGAATTCTTCGCACGACTGCGCACTACCCTGTTTGAACTGCACTTCCAACGCATAGGTGGCAATGTCGCACATGGGAAGTGCGCCACCACCAGCACGGGATATTTCTTCAACAAGTGAAAGGCTTGCTAGGTTTTCTGGCACTTTTGCAGCAACCGCCGCATGTAATTGCTCTGCGCGCTGCTTTACCGTGTTTGCGTCTTCGGTCAACATGCGTGCGGTGGGAATGGACTGCACTGCCAGTTCGGGTTGCAAATACAAACGCAAGGTTGCTTCAAGGGCGGCAAGCGTCATCTTGTCCAGGCGCAGCACGCGAGCAAGCGGGCTCTTTTTCAGGCGCTCAATAAGGTCCTTGCGCCCCACAATAATGCCCGCCTGGGGCCCACCAAGCAGCTTGTCGCCCGAAAACGAAACAAGGTCCGCCCCCGCAGCAAGCGACTCGTCCACCGTGGGTTCCGCATAGGTTCCAAACACATCGAAACGCAAGAACGCGCCTGATCCCTGGTCTTCATATACCAAAATGTCTTGCCCTGTTTCTTGCTTGCGCGCGTCGGCAATTTGGCGCAGCTGGGCGATACTGACCGACTCGGTAAAGCCCGTCATGCGATAGTTCGAAGGGTGCACCTTAAGCACCATCGCCGTGTCTTCGGACAGAGCGTTTTCGTAGTCTGTAGGATGAGTTTTATTGGTGGTACCCACTTCAATCATGCGGGCGTGGGACTGCTGCATAATATCGGGGATGCGGAAGGAACCGCCAATTTCAATTTGTTCACCACGCGAAACAATTGCTTCATGGTCTGCGGCAAACGTTGAAAGCACCATCATCACAGCGGCCGCGTTGTTGTTAACCGCAATGCCCGCTTCGGCACCAGTGAGCGCGCAAATAAGGGTTTCGCAATGCTCGTGGCGCGAGCCGCGCTCCATGCGTTCCGTGCTGTATTCGAGCGTCGAATAGCCAGTGATGGCCTGATTGACTGCTTCTACTGCTTCTGGTGCAAGCACACTACGGCCCAAATTGGTGTGGATAATAACGCCCGACGCATTAATGACGCGACGCAAAGAAGGCTGATGCAGCGCCGCTGCCCGCGCTGCTGCCGCCTGAGCAACCGTAGCCACATCGACGCCTGGCGTACCCCCTGCCAAAATGCTTTGGCGCAGACTGTCTATCTGGCCACGTACCGCGTCCACAACCACGTCCCTCGGAATGTTTGCAATTGCCGAAAGCGCATTATGCTGAAGTACTTCTTCTACCGCAGGAAGTTGTTGCAGCAGGTTAATTTGTTCATCTGATGCCATAGGTGCGTCCTTAACGTAGGTCTTATTAGTTGCACTTTGTCAATTATAGAATCTCTTTGAGCGCCGAAATAAGGGCATCGATTTCTTCGGC
>JAFZZD010000538.1 GCA_017615955.1 Victivallales bacterium | reverse complement strand
CGCGCTGGCTACCTCCTCCAGCGCGGGACGCGCTGGCTACCTCCAACCATACAGGGGAAAAAAATAAAAAGTCGTGTGGAATAAAGTTGCCCTGCGTTTACATTACGGAGAAAACAAAGGAAGGGCGAAATCATGTTTGACATAACGTATCCACGTAATGGTGCTGTCTTGAACCACAACCATGGGATTGAGACATCAGATGGGCTTGAAATAAAAGTGCGGGGAATATGCGGGGCAGGGGGCACTGTACTTGTCAATGGGAAGGAGGCTGACTTTGACGGGCTAGGCTTTTCCACAACGGTACAGCTCCGTGAAAAGTTCAATACCATCCGTGCGGAGATTGAGGACGGCAACGGCAGGCATATTCGTGAAATACAGGTGGTATGGGACAAGGCAAGCTACAAGCGCTACAACTTCTTCATAGACGACCACAGTTTCGTGTTCACTGAAATCGCCAGGCAGAGGCCAGCTCATTTGCTGGAGCATTTCTACCTGAAATTCCTCCATGAAATGCATCTGCGCTATGGAACCATCTTCACGTTGAACTGCTTCTACAGGAACGACCATGACAAGGACCATTTCACGTTGGCGCAGTTCCCTGACTGCTACAAGCAGGAGTGGGAGGACAATTCGGACTGGCTGAAACTGGCGTTCCATGCATATTCGGAATTCCCTGACAGGACATACCAGAACGCCACAGCGGAAACTCTTGGCAAGGACTATGATCTGGTCGTGGGGGAACTGGCCCGCTTTGCCGGCGAGAAAAGCATAGTGCCAATGGTGGCTCTTCATTGGGGAATGGCTCGCCCCGAGGCGATCAAGGCTCTTACCGACAGGGGTGTTACCGCGCTGGAAGGCCAGTTCATAAACCCACGTGCAGGAATTGACGACGCCGGCAGCAGGGAATATGTCTGCGATGTGGGCTATTTCGTGAATCTGGAAGAGGCACGATACATCGAGAAGCAGGGGATTCTGCACGATTTCAAGCACAATGTGACCTATTTCAAAGGTGATTGCACGGTCAACCTGTGGGAGCTTCCGCAGGTCGTGGAGAAAATTGACATTGCAATGAAGAGCAAGAAGAACTTCATCAGCATGGCGAGCCATGAACAGTACAGCTTCCCCCACTATTTCAACTATCTTCCAGACCATTTCCAGCGGATTGATTTGGCACTTGACCGTGTTACTGCGGCTGGATACAAGCCCTGCCTGTTCTCTGAAGGGTTCCTGGGTAATCTTGCATGGGGAAAATAGGATTTGGTTTAACAACAAATAAGGAGGTAAGATGAAGAAGATTCTATGGTTGATGGCACTTGTTTGCTCATTGGCGTTTGCGGGCACTGTAAAATTGCGTAATGGCAGTGTTTACGAAGGCAATGTGAAGCAGGCCGGCAATGTGGTTACCGTAGTCGGTGAAAAGGGAATATTCCAGTTCAAAAGAAGGGATGTAGTTGAAATTGATGGAGTTGCTATGACACAGGAAAAGAATCCAGTTGTGAAAATCTCTACCACCAAGGGCGATATGCTGGTGGAACTTTTTGAGGACGAAACACCAAACACCGTGGCGAATTTCATAGAATTGGCCGAGAAGGGCTTCTACAAGGGAATGGCCTTCCACCGAGTGATCCCTGGTTTCATGGCACAGGGCGGCTGCCCATTCTCAAAGCGTGGCGCCAGCGGAATGCCCGGCACTGGCGGCCCTGGATACCAGTTTGACAATGAATGCGTGCCCACCTTGAGGCACAACGGCAAGGGCATCCTTTCCATGGCAAATGCAGGTCCCAACACCAATGGCAGCCAGTTCTTCCTGTGCTTCACCGCCACACCATGGCTGGACGG
>JAFZZD010000537.1 GCA_017615955.1 Victivallales bacterium | reverse complement strand
TCTATTGGTATGTTTCCATTAGGGCAACTTGAGTGCGCCCCGCGTCGGGGCGCACATCATTATTCCGCCAGGTACAGCTTGTAGTTGCGGCGGGGGATGGTGACCTTGAACTGGTTGCCATTCAGCTGGACGGCCTCGCCGCTTTCCGCATCGACCAGTTTGCCTTTCTTGAAGAATGCCTTGTCCAGTTTCACGTTCAGGTCCTGCTTGTCAAGGGACAGGTTCGCCACTGAAATCAGGTACTTGCCCTTGTTTTCCCAGCATACCGAGTAGCATTCCTTGCCGTCGCTGGTGACGGGATGCTGCTCTCCCCAGTACGGGAAGAAGCGCACTTCCTTGTCTCCAATGTGGAAGTCCTGCTTGATTTTCATGAGCCTGTATGCGGGATTGGGGTTGCAGAATATGGGCTGGAGTATGTTGTCATGCGTAAGGCACATTGCCAGGTAGTCCCTGGTGGCCTCCTCGCTGGCCGCGTATTTGCCGTCGATTTTTGGACTCTTGGTGATGTTGCTGATGATGCAGCCGGCCCATCCAAATGCCTGCCCGCCGTACTCGATGGCCCAACGGTCAGGATTGGAGACGTAGTACGTGAAGTCCTTTCCGCCATTCTCCAGGGAGGCGAGTATTTCCTTGGCATTGACGGTATATTCGTCCATCAGCGTGGCTTTCTGGAAATATGCGGAATTGATGTTCTCGCCAGTCACAATGCTTTCGCAGAAGCTGGCGATGGGGATGACCAGGGTCGCCGCCATGTGCACTCGCATGATGGGGATGCGCCCATGTTTCATGTAGAAGACATGGCACATTCTCTTGAGCAGGTCGCGGCGCGCGAACCAGTCGTATTCTGGATAGCGCTTCCCGTCTCTGTCATAGTATCCCATGTCATGCCTGTGGTTGGCATCTGGCACTGGTCCCCACTCGTCCAGGTTCGCCACGCCGTCGCATCCATATTGCGCGTGGGTTTCCATGAGATAGCAGAAGAAGTCCTGGTAGCGGCTGCCCAGACCCGTCTGGAACTGGCGTTCGCCCTTGTGCTTGCCGTAGGGCGCCGTGGAGAGAGGCTCCTTGCGCCACTCGAAATAGTACTTCTTGACCTCGGGGGACTGCCACAGGAAGGGTTCCTCCTGCTTGACGGCGCCAGTGTCCGCATTGTCGGTGGTGGGATCCCATGGCACCGCCTTGTACTGGGTCATGTTCTTGTAGATGCCCAGGTTGCAGAGGATCGGGTCTATGTACAGGCCGAATATGCGGCCTTTCTTGTGCGCATTGTCCAGCCTCGCCTTGTATGCCTCCACATCGAAGATGCGTGGATAGAAGCCCACGCGCTGTGGATTGTCCGTTGCAGGGGGCCTGAAGTCATAGCTGCCGCTGCTGTAGATGACTGGCGTGTCCGCGCCAGTCTGCTTTTCCGCGGAGTCCGCCCTGTAGTCGTAGTTCATGTCCGCCAGGCGCCAGCCTTCCTGCCTTGGGCGCACAGGCGTGGCCATTAGGCCGAAGGTGTATGTGGTGCGGCGGCTGAACAGGCGCGGCTCGGAAACGGGCTGCACGTTCAGCTTGACCAGCCCGCCCTTGCGCTCCACGGACAGGCCTTGCTTGCGCTGGCTACGGGCGTGGGGGCTCCAGTACTGCTCCGATTCGCAGAACCAAAGCAGGCCTTTTTCATAGCCTCCCAGCCATACCAGAATCTTGAATGGTGCCTTCCAGACGGTGCCTTCTCCAGCAGGGAGCCTGCGGGTGTTGCTTACACGTGGCACATTCAACGAAAGGCCGCCTTCCCTGGCGCCCGTGTAGTGTATGAACGTGGCGTTCTTTTCCGGCAGTGGTATTGAGTATTGGAAGTCCTCGATTTCCACGGTGCCCCTTGGGTCGAATGTGAAGTCCACCTTCACCATGCCGTCATATTCGATGGTGGTTCTTATCTCGATGTCCACATTGGGTGAATTGGCTCTGGAGAACAGCTCCACCACACCTTTTCTTTCCCGCAGCAGCACCTGCCTGTCCAGTTTGAAATCCACATATTTCCCATTGACCTTTGCCTTGAAGCTCATTGGACCCGCCATGAATTCGTTGCCGAAGATCTTCACGCCCTTCAGCATGCCCAGGTCGTTGAAGGCATATTCCCTTCCCCATACGGAGGCAATGCCATTCTTGTAGTTGATGGGAGTGAATGGCGGCAGTATGAAGTCATCGTCCAGAGCCTCTATGCCGCGCCTGTTGGTAAGCCAGTCCTCTTTCTCGGCCTGTTCCTCTGTGATAGGCGGCAATGGCCTTGTCACAAGCCCTTCCTTCGCCGCCTTGGCTGCATCCGAGCCAGGTTCCAGACGTGTGATTTTCACGCTGTCGATGTAGAGCGGCACTTCAGTTGGATTGTAGAGCAGGATCACGCAGTCCTTCGCCTCGGCAGGGACGTTGATTGTGGTTCTGGAGGCAGTCCACTTGTCCTCGCCAGGAATATTTGCTCCGCCGTCCTTGAAGAATGGCTTGAACTTGTCTCCGCTGTAATAGCCAATGGCGTAGCATATCTTCTTGGATTCATTGACGGTGCAGGTGCCTTTGCGCATCGCCATTTCAACCTTGTAGCTCTCCTTGGCCTTGAGAGCCACTGGTATGCTGCGTGTCTCGTTGTTGCTCTTGCCCTGGAACTTGTAGCATTTCTTGCCCTCGAAGTGCTCTTCATCCACATTGTACTGCGCATTTTCCTCGAAGTCCAGCATGATGTCCGGTTTTGCGGCAACATCTGCAGCAGGTGCTTTCACGGGCGCGATGCTGGGCTTGCTGCCCTTGAGCAAGTCATCCGCCACTGTGGTCCATTGGTCCTCACCCACCTTGTATGCCGCGTATGAAGTGACGTATTCAGGCGATGTGTATCCCAAAGTCCAGTTTGTCGGCTTGTGCTGCACATAGAATTTATGGTATGACTTGGTGTCCCAGATGGTGAAGTTGCGCATTTCGGTGGGGATTGGCGTCACGATCTTTGTCAGCACCAGGGACTGTAGTTTGGGCGAGTACATTGCCAGCGCGTTGATGTTGTCATTGACCTTCCAGTTGCCGTCGCTCACCAGCGTGCCGCCCTTGATGCCCTTGCTGTTTGCGTAGCGGAACTGGTTGAAGCTGTTGTCCCATGCCATGGTGAACATCCAGAAGTACTTTGGCTTTGCCCCATCCTCCACCTTGTACTTGAATGCCCAGGTCAGCCCCTTTTCCGCATCCAGTTCATAGCGGGAGAAGAGGGTGATTGCGCCATAGCGCGCCTCCCGTTCCAGCACCAGTTTGTCCCCCTTCATCACCTTGTCCACCTTTGGGGGCATTACGCCGTTCACCGTCAGCTTCACTGACTTGAGCTGCTCCTTTTGGTCTTTCGGGAAAATCTCATATCTTGTGCCAGCTGAGGCGTATGAATTGATGAAAAGCTCCTTGCCATCGTATGCAAAGCCACTGATGCGCCAGAATACCTTTTCCCTGAAGTTGAGCTTGTACTTGCCAGCCTCCAGCTGGAGTGTCTCCTTTGCTGCCCAATTCTGCTCTGCCGCCGAAAGAATGCCCGCGACTACAAACAGGCAGGCCGCCAATACCACGAAAACTTTTCTCATGTCTTACCCTCACATAAAATGACACATTCACAAAATCAAAACAAACTCGCCGCAATTTACCATGTTTTTATTGTATCGCAAACCATTTTTGCAAAAATGAAAGCATATAGTTGAGGTCAGTTGTGCGCCTTGCAATAATTTGTAGTAGCGACGGCGTCCCCGCCGTCGCACAAATGGCATGCTTCACGCAAGAGGCGTGCCGCAATAGCGATGTGCAACGGGCAC
>JAFZZD010000536.1 GCA_017615955.1 Victivallales bacterium | reverse complement strand
GTTGGCCAACCTGTGCGGATGTCCAACAGACGAAATCATACAAGTTGGCCAACTTGAGTGAGCGCCGCTTCGGCGCTCACATTAATGCAACAGGCTCTTTTTCGCCTATTCTGCGGTTTCGGCGTTGCCGTGGCTGCGCAGGTAGCTGTCAATATTAACGAGCAGCAACTGGCACGCTTCCTTGTCCCAGCCAGTGACGCCGCCGACCTTGAGTGTGATTTTGACGCTCTTGTCCTTGTTCTCAAGAAGGGTGATCCTGAGCGGTATGTCGTTCACGTCCTTGTACAGGTATTCGCAGGAATTGGAGGTATTTCTGCGTTCTGTGATGCGCAGTTTGGCGGTGCTGCAGGTTTCCCTGACGGCCTTGTCCACCGCTATGATTGAACTTGCGAACACGGCGCTATACGTCCCCATGAAATACTTTTCCCTGCTGACATTACCCTGCGGGGGGGCGCTGTAGGTTGCGCAACTCACCAAAAGTACCGCGGCTACAAGCAAAGAAGCAAATGCACATTTTTTCATGATTTTCAAATCTCCCAAAGTAAATTTTCCCTACAAAGACTAAAATTGTCGATAATATGATACAAAGTCCCTGAATGCCAAATGGAATATTGAAAATTAAGTTTATATTACCGCCAGATTTTTCATATTGCTTTTACGGAGTGCATAGAAACATGGAAAACGAAGCGAAAAAAAAACGCATCTACTGTGACTATCTGATCATAGGCTCGGGTCTGGCTGGCTTGACGGCGGCGCTGGAGGCGGCAAAATATGGCAAGGTCATCGTGGTCACAAAGGCATCGGAAGACCAATGCAACACCAGGCACGCGCAGGGCGGCATCGCCTGCGTAGTGGACCATGATGACACGTTCGAGGCACATATCGCAGACACGCTGGTGGCGGGGGCGGGTCTCTGCCATCCAGATGTGGTGAGGGACATTGTGAAGGCAGGCCCGGCGCGCGTCCGCGACCTGGAGAAATATGGACTGCGCTTCACCCGCAGAGGCGAGGTCAGGGAGACACACTCCAAGTCAGAGGCGGATGAATTCGACCTGGGACGGGAAGGCGGGCACAGCGCCCGCCGTGTGCTGCACGCCGGCGACATAACGGGCCGCGAAGTCAGCAATGTGCTTCTGGCCCGCTGCCACGAAAACCCGAACATACAGTTGCTGGAATACCATCTGGCAGTGGACCTTATCACATACCGCCACGTTGAATACGAGGGCGAAAACCGCTGCTACGGCGCATACGTGATGGACGTGAAGACCCAGGAAATCAAGACCTTCCTCAGCAAATACACGCTGCTTGCAACCGGCGGCGCGGGCAAGGTCTATCTCTGCACCTGCAATCCGGACGTGGCATGCGGCGACGGCGTGGCAATGGCATACCGCGCCAGCGCGGAAATCGCAAACATGGAATTCTACCAGTTCCACCCCACCATCCTCTACCATCCGCACGCCAAGTCCTTCCTCATCAGCGAGGCGGTGCGCGGCGAAGGCGCCGTGCTGAAAATATTCAAGAACGGCGAATATGTGGAATTCATGCAGAACTACCACCCGCTCAAGAGCCTGGCGCCCAGGGACATCGTCGCCAGGGCCATCGACAATGAACTCAAGCGCACTGGACAGGAATGCGCGTGGCTGGACATACGGCACAAGTCCGAGGAATTCCTCCGCAAACGCTTCCCCAACATCTTCAACGAATGCCTGAAATACGGCATCAACATGGCGACCGACTTGATTCCAGTGGTGCCGGCGGCACACTATTGCTGCGGCGGCGTGCGAACCGATGTGAACGGCGTCACCACAGTGACTGGGCTCTATGCCATCGGCGAAGTGGGATGCACCGGCCTCCACGGCGCGAACCGCCTGGCATCCAACAGCCTGCTGGAGGCAATGGTGGTCGGATACAACGCAGTGCGCCACACGGTGGAGCACCCGCTGCCGCCATTTGACATCGCGCTGGAGAAAGTGCCGGACTGGCAGCAGGGCAACGCAGTCAATTCCGATGAAATGGTGGTGATTACCCACAACTGGGACGAAATACGCCGCTTCATGTGGGACTACGTGGGCATCGTCCGCACCCACAAGCGCCTGGAGCGTGCCAAGAACCGCATACGCATGCTGCGCCAGGAAATCGAGAAATACTACTGGAACTTCCTGCTGACGCCCGACCTAATCGAACTGCGCAACCTGGCCTCGGTGGCGGAGATGATCATCGACTGCGCCATGGCGCGTCACGAGAGCAGAGGCCTCAACTACAACCTGGACTATCCGCCCAGCAGCACGGAAAACGAGCCGCCCAGGGACACCATCATTCGAAAACCACTCAAGCCAATGGTGTGGTTTGAAACAGTTGACACAAATCTATAAGGCAGGGACACAATGCGAGACATCAATGAACTCAGGGCGGCCATAAAGTCAGCCGTTGACGCGGAAAAGGAACAACTGATTGAAATCGGCAGGCATATCTGGAAGAATCCCAAGCCTGGATACCGCGAGGTCAAGACATCCAGATACCTGGTGGAGAAACTGAAGGCGCTGGGCCTGCAAGTCAAGGAGAACCTGGCATTGACTGGCTTCCGCGCGGACATAGACACCGGCAAACCCGGCCCAACACTGGCGATCATGGGCGAGCTGGATTCACTCATCATTCCAACACACCCCGAGGCGGACAAGGAGACTGGCGCCATCCATGCCTGCGGGCACAATTCCAGCGCAACAGCCATCATAGGCACTGCAATTGGCCTGCTCAAGTCAGGCGTGCTCAATGACATGAGCGGCAAAATCGCCCTCATCGCCACGCCAGCGGAGGAAGGCATAGAACTGGAATACAGGCTGGGCCTCATACGCGAAGGCAAGATCGGCTCCATCGCAGGCAAGCCCCAGCTCATACGCGAAGGCGTGTTCGATGACGTGGACCTGGCGTACATGACGCACCTCACCAGCGGCAACTTCGGCTTCAACGACCACAACGGCTCCATCCAGAAAATCGTCACCTTCAAGGGCAAGAGCTGCCACGCCGCCTCGCCACAGAACGGCATAAACGCGCAGAACGCAGTATGCCTGGCGCAGAACGCCATCGCTTTCATGCGGGAAAAATACAGCAATTCGGACAAGATACGCATACACGGCATCATCAGCTACTGCGGCAATTCATCCAACGTGATACCTGACGAGGCACGCATGGAGTATATGCTCCGCGCACCGTCCATCCCCGAACTGGTTGCACTGGGCAAGCGCTTCGACAATGCGGTGACGCACGCCTCGCTGGCGGCTGAATGCACCTGCACCATTGACACCATCAGCGGATACATGCCGCTTTTCGACAACATGAAGATGGGACAGGTCCTCAAGGACACCGTGGAATACCTGAAGCCAGGCGCACCTTTCAACTTCAACAACTCCTTCTTCAGCTCCTGCACCGACATGGGCGACGTGGCAAGCATAGTGCCAGGCGTGCACGGCTACTGCCCAGGCTACTCAGGCGCAAGCCACAGCGCAAGCATGCACATCACAGACGAGTATTCCTCGTATGTCACAATGTCCATGCTGAACGCGGAAATGTGCCTGAACCTGCTCTACAACGACGCCGCCACAGCAAAGGAAATCGCCGCAGACCGCAAGGGACTGCTGTCAATCCCCGAATACATCAAACTCATCGACCAGTTCGACGGCTCCATCACAGCCGAATACAAGGAATAAACCTCAACGCTGAGACGCTGTTTTTTTAACGCAGAGGCGCAGAGACGCAGAGGCGCAG
>JAFZZD010000535.1 GCA_017615955.1 Victivallales bacterium | reverse complement strand
CGCTGGCTGAAGCCAGCGGCTACGATAGCTTACGGCGTGGCACTGGAGTTTTTAAAACTGGCTCTTTGATTTTCTCCTTTTTTATTCATTGTCTTTGACGACGGACATCACGTCCATCAACCCGAGGGTCCAGTTTTTGGGCTTTGATACACGCCCGCGAACGGACACCTTCATTCTGGGATTCCAGCCTGCCAGGCTGAAATGCCTGCTGGCAAGGCAGCAAATGGGTTGGGGTCTTCCTTTCTTGTCCATGAAGCAAATCACGTATGAAGTTGCTGGTGTCGCTAATTTCCCCAGTGGATAGATGTATCCGCTGTAGGTGACGAATCCTTGTTCAGCGTCAGCCTTCTCCTTGGCGGCTTTCTCCGCCGCGATGCGTGCCTCTTCCTCGGCCTTTGCCTGCGCCGCCTTTTCAGCTGCGGCCTTTTCCTCTGCGGCCTTGACTTCTGCGGCTGCCTTTTCTTCTGCTGCCTTTGCGTCAGCGGCCTCCTTTGCCGCCAAAGCCAGTGCCGAGGCCTGCGCCTCCAATTCAGCCTTCTTTGCCTGGGCTTCTTTCAGCACCTTCTCCGCTTCAGCTGCTTTTTCAGCTGCTTCCTTTGCCTGCTCCTCCAGTTTCATGCGGCGGGCGTCTTCCTCTTGCAGCTTTTCCTCAGCCAGCTTGCGTTGTTCTTCCAGCTTTGCCCGTTTTGCCTCTTCCTCCACGGCCTTCTCCGCTGCCAGCTTGGAGGCCTCCGCCGCCTTGGCTGCGGCAAGCTTTGCATTTTCCTCTGCCTTTGCGAATTTTATTTCCTCTTCGCGTGCCTTGGCCTCCGCTTGCTTGCGCTGTTCCTCGATTTCAGCCAGTCTTGCCTTTTCAGCGGCGGCTTTTGCGGCCTCAAGATCCGCAGCCTTCTTGGCTTCTTCCGCCTTTCTCTTCTCTTCGGCTAGCCTCTTCTCGTTTGCTATACGTTCCTCCTCCGCCTTTCTCTTCTCTTCGGCTAGCCTCTTCTCGTTTGCAATGCGCTCCTCTTCCAGTTTTTTCTGCTCCACTTCCAGCTTCTTGGCTGCCTCATTGCGCATCTTTTCAGCCAATTTCATCTCCTGCTCGACCATGCGGTTCTGTGCCTCTTCCGCCGCTGCCTTGGCAGACTTGGCATCAGCCTCTGCCTTTGCAGCCGCCGCCTCGTACTGGCGGCGCTTTGCCTCGGCCTCGGCAGCCTTCTTCTCGGCGGCCTCCGCCTTGTTTTCCTCTTCACGTATTCTCTTTTCGCCTTCGTTGATACGGGCAGTCGCCGCCGCAATGGCGGTGGTTTCAGCCACTGCCACCAAATCAGGCTCGTTATTTTTCTTTTCAGCTTTCGCTTCCTGGTCAAGCTGGACGTAGGCGGAGCTTACCCAGGCTGTGCAACCATCTGGAATCTTGACCTGGCGCCAGTTCACGGCACGCCTGTCGGAAACCTGCAGCACAGTGCCTCTCTTGATTCTGTGGAATATGGTGAAAACCACGCCAGGACCGCAGTACAATGGGCAGCTGGCGGCTGTGACTTCGCCTTTTTCATTCAATGCCTCGGCGGGCACCCATCCAGTGAAGTCACCTTTAAGCGCGACTTCGTACCATTCGCCACTGGTGTTCACTATCTCCAGCTTGTCACCCTTGTGGTAGGTGCCCAGACTTTCAAAATGCAGGCCAGGGCGCGCCCTGATGGTCAGTTTCTCGGCAGTAACCGTACCAGTCTTAGCAGCCTGTGCAAAGGCAAGGGTGGATAGGCAAAGCAGCGCAATTAGAATGTGTCGCATCATATTGTCCCCAGATTATATGTTGTTTATGATTTATTTGCAGTGTTTGCAGGCTGTGCAGTCATGCCCGTCCCAGCAGTAAGTGCAGAGTTTTTCACGGGGCAGACCGATGGCCTTGATCAGGTCATCAAGGCCCTGGTAGCGGAGTGTGGTGAACCCCAGTTCCTCCCTTATAGTCTCCACCATGCGGACGTATTTCCTTGACTTGGTGTCCAGGTATGGCTTGATATCCACGGTGGCGAACCAGGCCTTGTCCTTTTCGTCATCCCCTGTCAGCACATAGCCTTCCACCTTTGCAATTGCCCTGACGCCCGCCAGTCCCTTCAAGCCGTTGGACTTGGAGAAGTTCAGATAGCGGCAATTGAACAGGATAGGCGGACATGCTGAACGAACATTGACTTCTGCGGCGCCCAGTTTTGCCAGGCGCTGGAATGTATTGCCCAGCTGCGTGCCGCGCACGATTGAATCCTCGCAGAACACCAGTTTCTTGCCGTCAATGAGTTCTTTCACAGGCAGCAGCTTCATGGTGGCGACGTGTGCGCGCTTCAGCTGGTCGCTGGGTATGAAGCTGCGCGCCCAGGTTGGAGTGTACTTTATGAAGGCGCGCCTGTATGGTATCTGCGATTCCTCCGCATAGCCCAGCGCATGTGCCACGCCTGAATCCGGAATGCCCACCACTGAATCCGCGTCCAGGGGCAGCCCCGTTTCCTGGCGTTCAGCGGCAGCCAATGTGTTTCCGCAGCGGTAGCGCACGCATTCCACATTCTGCCCTTCGTATGTGGCTGCCGGGAAGCCGAAATACACCCAGAAGAAAGAGCATATCTGCATCTGGTCCCGTGGTGGCAGGATCTTGATTATGCCTTCAACGGTAACCAGCACGGCCTCGCCTGGTCCCAATTCGTATTCCACGTTGTAGCCCAGATTCAGCATTGCGCATGGCTCCATGGAAACAGCGCGGGCACCTGGCTTGCATCCTACAAAGACTGGAGTTCTTCCCATGGCGTCCCTGATGGCGTAGATCCCCTTGCCAGAAAGCATCAGCATGGAGCATGAGCCATCCACGGATTCATGCAAAGTGCGTATTCCCTCCTCGATATTCGAGCCGGTGGCAACTATTGTGGCCGCCACCTCGTTGGGATTGACGCCCTCGTTGCCCAGTTCGGAGAAGTGGGCGTTCTGCTTTGTGCATGCCTCGTCCACCAGCGCATCTAGATTGTTTATGGCACCCACCATCACGGCACCGAATGTACCGAGATGAGAGCGTACCATGACTGGCTGGTCACCTGTGTCGCTTATGCATCCAATGCCTGACGTGGCGCCTCGCAATGCCTGCAAGTCCCCTTCGAATTTGGCTCTGAACGGTGTATTGGTGATATCATGAATGAAACGGCGCATGCCATACGCGCCGAATGTCATGATGCCGCCGCGCAGATTTCCCAGATGGGAATGGTAGTCCGTGCCGAAGAAAATGTCATTTACGCAGTCAGTTGAGGAAACCGCACCAAAAAAACCGCCCATGTTTGTTCCTTTGTGTTATGTTTTTATCCACAGATTTACCAGATTTATTCAAGTTATTTAAATCTGCGACAATCTGTGGAAATCTGTGGATCAATTAGAATTCCGCGCTCATAGGTGCACGTGGGAATGGGATGACATCGCGGATGTTGCCCATTCCTGTGCAGAAGCGCACCATTCTCTCGAAGCCGAGGCCGAAGCCTGCGTGCGGCACGGAGCCGAACCTGCGCAGGTCCAGGTACCACCAGTACGTGGCCTCGTCCATGCCCAGTTCCTTCATTCGCGCTAGAAGGACGTCCAGTCTTTCCTCACGCTGGCTGCCGCCTATGATTTCGCCCACCTTTGGCAGCAGCACGTCCATTGCCGCCACTGTCTTTCCATCGTCGTTCAAGCGCATGTAGAATGCCTTGATGTCCTTTGGATAGTTCATCACCGTGACTGGTCCGTTGAAAATCTGCTCCGTCAGGAAGCGCTCATGCTCCGACTGCAGGTCAATGCCCCATTCGGGCTTGAATTCGAACTTGTCGCTGTGCTTCTTGAGTATTTCAATTGCTTCTGTGTACGAAATCCTTGTAAATGCCGCCTGTGACAGCCTTTCCAGGTCCGAGCGCAAGCCTTTTTCAACCCTGAGGTCGAAGAAGTCCAGTTCAGGCTGGCATTTTTCAGTGACCGCCAGGAGCAGGGCGCGCAGGAAATCCTCCGCCAGGTCTGCGTCGTCATGCAAGTCTGCGAATGCGATTTCTGGCTCAATCATCCAGAATTCGGAAAGATGCCTGGTGGTGTTGGAGTTTTCAGCGCGGAATGTGGGACCGAAGGTATAGACACTGCCCAGTGCGCAGGCGTGGGTTTCCGCCTCCAGCTGGCCGCTGACAGTCAGGTTCGCCTTCCTTCCGAAGAAATCCTGGGTGTAATCCACCTTTCCAGTCTCCTTGTCCCTGGGTGGATTCTCCAAATCCAGTGTGGTGACCTGGAACATCTGGCCCGCTCCTTCGCAGTCGCTGGCTGTGATCAGAGGGGCATTGAAGTAGAAGAAGCCCCTGTCCTGGAAGAACTGGTGGGTCGCCATGGCAAGCGTGTTCCTCACGCGGGCGACTGCGCCGAACGCATTGGTGCGAGGACGGAGATGCGCCACCTCGCGGAGCCTGTCAAAGGAGATGCGTGTCTTTCCAAGTGGATATTCCATTGGGTCGCAGAAGCCCAGCACATGCACTTCCTTGGCATCCAGTTCAAAAGCCTGCCCGCTGGCTGGCGATACACGCAATGTGCCGACTGCCTTTATGGAGGCGCCTGGATGGAGGCGGACTATCTCAGTCGCATAGTTGGCAAGTGTATTCTGCGCAAGGACCTGAAGATTGGCGAAAGAAGAGCCGTCATTTATCTCAATGAAGGAAAGTCCCGCCTTTGAATCACGGCGTGTCTTCACCCAGCCTGCAACTACAATTTCAGCACCGCACTGCTTGCCAGTGAGTGCTTCCTTTACCAAAGTCCTTTTCATAGAATCACTTGCTCCTAGTTATGAATATTATGCTGCCGCACTTACAGAGTGCCGAACAGCCTGTCACCTGCGTCGCCCAGTCCAGGCAGAATGTATGCGTGGTCGTTGAGGCGCTCGTCCAGGGCGCCCAGGTAGATGTCCACATCGGGATGCGCCTCCAGCACAGTTTCCACGCCTTTGGGCACGCCGATGATGTTGACCATCTTGATCTTGCTTACGCCCCGCTGCTTTAGGAAGGAGATTGCCGCTGATGCGCTGCCGCCAGTTGCCAGCATTGGATCCAGCACGATGACCGTGCGCTCCGCCACGTCTGGCGGCAGTTTGCAGTAGTATTCCACTGGCTCGAAGGTCTTGGGGTCGCGGTACAAACCGATATGTCCCACCTTGGCGGCTGGAATCAGCTCCAGCATGGCATCCACCATTCCAAGTCCCGCCCTGAGGATTGGCGTGAGGCAGACCTGCTTGGGGCATTTTTTGCCGATGGTCTTCATCAACGGGGTCTCAATCTCGATGTCCTCGACGGGCAGGTCGCGTGTTGCCTCATAGCCGATCAGCAAGGCGATTTCATTGACCAGCTGCCTGAAATCCTTGGTGTTGGTGTCCTTCATGCGCAGCATAGTGATCTTATGCTGGATGAGGGGATGGTCCATTATATGAAGTTTTGCAAAGTTCTCCACCATTTTCCTCTCCTTGCATTAGTTTTTCTTTTCCGGGATGACAAGGTTCATGAGCACGCCGATGATGGTGGCGATGAACAGTGCGGACAGGTTCACGTCCACGCCGCCGATCTTCAGCGGGAGACCGCCGATGATGACCAGTCCAATGCCGCTGCACAGTGTTGCCGCCATGATGCAGAGGTTGCGGTTGTGTGTCATGTCCAGCTTCGCCTCAACGATAGTGCGGATTCCGATGGCTGCGATCATGCCGAAGAGCATCAGCTCGACGCCGCCCTTGACTGGCACAGGGATGGTCTGCAGGAATGCGCCGAACTTGCCCAGGAATGCCAGGATTATGGCGAACACGGCGGCCAGGCGCAGCACTGCTGGATTGTAGTTGCCAGTGGTGGCGAGCACACCAGTATTTTCGGAGTAGGTGGTGTTGGAGGGGCCGCCAAAGAATCCGGCCAGTGCTGTTGCAAGGCCATCGCCAAGCAATGTGCGGTGCAGGCCTGGTTCCTTGAAGAAGTCCTTGCCAACAACTGCGCCGTTGGTTGTGATGTCACCAAGGTGCTCCATGAATGTGACGATTGCCACTGGCGCGATGGTGAGGATTGGCGTGATTGCGAACTTAGGCAAGGAGAGGAAGCCAGGCGTCTTGTATGGGATGTTGATCCATGGCGCATTGGCGATGGCAGCAAAATTCATCTTGTAGAGGCCGCAGAAGTGCAGGATCACGCAAAGCGCATAGCCGCACAGAACGGCGATGAGGATTGGGATCAGCTTCCAGAAGCCCTTGCTTCTGTTCATGCCGATTGCCATGATGGCGAATGTGAAGATGGCGATTGCCGCATTGCAGAGATGGGTGGTGGTGACGCCAGTGGCCGCGATGTCGCCGCCCCAGAGGTCGAACACGTCCTTGATTGCAGGGCCGGTGAGGCTAAGGCCGATGATGATGATGACCGGGCCAGTTACCACTGGAGGGAATATCTTGCGTATGATGTCTGATCCGATGACTTTGGTCAGTATCGCGAAAATGACATAGAGCAGACCTGCGACTATGACGCCGCCCTGCGCCAACGGAATCTTGGATGCATCGCCGCCTATGACTGCGCACAGTGCGGGGATGAAGGCGAATGATGAGCCAAGGAACACGGGAACCATGCCCTTGGTGCAAAGATGGAACAGGAGTGTTCCCAAGCCGGCCGTCAGCAGTGCCACTGCGGGTGACAGCCCTGTGATAAGCGGAACAAGAACAGTTGCTCCAAACATTGCCAGCAAATGCTGAATACCCAATGCAAAATCCTTCGTCTCAAGCTTAGCCATTTTTACTCGAACCTTTCTTTTTTTGTGTTGAACTTGTTTATCTGTGAACTTCAGTCAAATGCCTTTTCGTCAGCCAATGCTATGTATGGCAGCTCGCGGTACATTTCCTTGGCGTCAAGCCCATAGCCTACCACCCAGCGGTCCTGCACTTTGAATCCCACGTAGTCTGGATTTATGGAACCACGCAGTGCCTTGACCTCCTCGGATGGGTTAGCCAGCTCCTTTTTGAGAAGGACGCAGGTCTTTATGTTCGCATCGGGGTACAGTTCCGTCAGTTTTGCGCAGATGCCTGACAGCGTGAAGCCCTGGTCCAGAATGTCATCCACCACCAGGATGTGCTTCGCCGTGATTTTCGCGCCCAGCATGTCTATGTTAACCTTGCGCATGCCGACGCTGTCGCCCGTGCGTACCACGTCCCCGTATGCGCTGGCACGAAGGAAGGCCAGTGCAATCTCCTGCTTGCCCACGCGGGACAGTGTGCGTACCAGGTCCGTGATGAATATTGTGGCGCCCTTCAATGCGCCGATGATGCAAAGCGGCGTCATTACGCCGTAGTCGTCGCGTATCTGGCAGGCGAGTTCCTCGACCCGCTGCTGAATCTTGTCACTGCCAATGAGGATGCTCTCCAACCGCTTGTCGCCTTCTGGCAATTTATCCATAAGAAACTATAGCTCCATTTGATTTCAGGGTGTTTCATGCAAAACTGCGTTAATATGCCCTAACAAAGTTCTTTTTCAATTCGCAAACTTCAATTATGGCATTATGTTTTCCGCCAAAAATCATGGCAGACAAGGATTGCAGAGAATTATGGATATTACTTTCAGGCTTTTGAAGAAGAGCGAACTTCATCTGATACGCCAGGTGGCGGACATAGTGTGGCCAGTGACTTTCGCGCCAATTCTTTCAAAGGAGCAAATCGCATACATGATGAATATGATGTATGCGCCAGAAGTCATGGAGAGGGAATATGACGAGGGCATTCAGTTCCGCTGTGTTATGGACGGCGAAAAGCCAATAGGATACATTACAATGGGGCCGTGCCATGAGGCGGAGGGTACAATGAAGCTGCACAAGTGCTATCTGCTTCCAGAATACCAGGGGCAGGGCATTGGCACCGCTATGCTGAAGGAGGCAAAGAGCATAGCGGCAAAGCAGGGATATGCCCGCCTGAGGCTGAACGTGAACCGCAACAACGCCAAGGCTATCAAGGCGTATGTCCGGAACGACTTCAAGACCGTCGCCACCGTGGACAACCCAATCGGAAATGGCTTCTTTATGAACGACTATGTTATGGAAGTCAGTCTCTAATGCCTGAATATAAGCTGGAAGGCATCGCGGTGGTGGTGCACTTCCGACAGTTTGTCCCCATCGAATATCACCTCGACTATGTCGCAGCGTGTCTTTATGCCTTTTAGACCGCACAGCCTAATATAGCGCAATGCGGCTTTGCTTATTCTTGCCTTCTTTTCCCGCGTGACTGCCGTCTCTGGCGCGAAAAGTGAACGGTGGCGTGTCTTCACCTCTATGAAGCAAAGCTGGCTGCCCTCCCGGAAAATCAGGTCAATCTCACCTCCATTGCACCGGAAATTACGCGTCAGATATTCCATTCCGCTGCGTTCCAGCACTGTCCTAGCTATGCGTTCGCCTCTGGCACCAAAGCGAAGATGCCTGGCAGGAAAGATGTGCTTTCGTATGCGCTGGATAATTGTCTTCAATCTCTCTAATATCATTGTTGCTCTTGCAAGATTATTGCCTGGGACTAAAGGGACTTATGGGACTAATGGGACTAATGGGACTAATGGGACAGGAGTAAATCGCCATTTTGGATCCCATTAGTCCCAT
>JAFZZD010000534.1 GCA_017615955.1 Victivallales bacterium | reverse complement strand
GTTGGCCAACCTGTGCTGTTTTCCTACTGACGAAAATACGCAAGTTGCTCAACCTGAGTGAGCGCCGCTTCGGCGCTCACATGGACGCCAGCGGCGTATGGGTTAAATCCAGATTTTTCCTTCAATGTTCCGATTTGTCATATTGCTTACTGGCAATATATTATTGCGTTTTGCTGAGGCAGCGGGGCTGTGTCGCTTCCGCAACTAGTTCTTGGCGTATCTAAACAATAAAGAAGGCAGATTTTATGAGCAAGTCATTCAATGTTGCGGTAGTAGGCGCCACTGGCGCAGTAGGTCGCGAAATGTTGAAGACTCTGGAAAAGCGTGACTTTCCTGTAAAGGAACTTCGCCTACTGGCGTCTTCCCGTTCCGCAGGAAAAACCCTTCCCTGCTTTGGCAAGGAACACACAATCCAGGAACTCACAACTGAATCCTTCAAAGGCATAGATATCGCGCTCTTCAGCGCCGGTGCTTCACGTTCAAGGGAATTCGCGGATGCCGCCGTCAAGTCAGGCGCATTGGTGATTGACAATTCCAGCGCGTTCCGCATGGTGCCTGAGGTGCCGCTGGTGGTGCCAGAGGTGAATCCCGAGGACGCATTCAAGCACAAGGGCATTATCGCCAACCCCAACTGCACAACCATCATCATGCTGGTTGCATTGAAGCCATTGTACGATGTGTCCCCCATCAAGCGCATCATCGTCAGCACATACCAGAGCGCGTCAGGCGCAGGTGCCAAGGGAATGCAGGAACTGGAGCAGCAGACAGCCGATGTGCTGGCTGGCAAGCCCGCAGTGCCGCAGGTGTTCTCCTTCCCGTATGCATTCAATCTCTTCAGCCACAACTCCACCATCACAGAGAATGGTTACAACGAGGAAGAGATGAAGATGGTGAACGAGACACGCAAGATTATGCATGACGAAGGCATCCAGGTCTGCCCGACATGTGTGCGCGTTCCCGTGCTGCGCTCACATGCCGAATCCATCCAGATTGAGCAGGAACGCAAGATCAGCGTTGAAGAGGCAAGGGCTGCGTTGGCAAAGGCACCAGGCGTCACAATCGTGGACGACAGGGCTGCCAACCACTTCCCAATGCCTTGCGAGAGCAATGACCAGTACAACGTGCTTGTTGGCCGACTTAGGGACGACCTTAGCTGCCCCAACGGCATCGCGCTGTTTGTGTGCGGCGACCAGCTCCTCAAGGGCGCTGCCTGGAACGCAGTCCAGATTGCGGAGTTGTTTAAGTAAGCAAGGCTCCAGTTTTTTCAGAGCGAAACAAGGCAACTGGGGCGGTTTCCCCCAGTTGCCTTATTTTTTTGCATCCAAAGGAAAAATCAACATATAAACAACAAGAAAGGAAAACAACCATGCCAGCCAACAATGAAGTAGGCGCGAAAATCAAGAACCTGCGCGAGATGCGCTGCGTCACTGTGGATGAATTGTCCCAGCGCTGCGGTCTCACACCAGAGCAAATCAACCAAATCGAATCAGGCGAGGCAACTGCCTCCCTTACACCGCTGCTGAAACTGGCGCGTGGTCTTGGTGTGCGCCTGGGCACATTCCTGGATGACACGGAACTGTCGGAACCTGTGGTGACACGCGGCGCCGAGCATGCAAAGCGCTCCGTGCGCTTTGCCGCAAACCAGAATGACCATGGACTGGATTTCCATACGCTGGCAGCCAACAAGGCGGACCGCAACATGGAGCCATTCGTGATTGATGTGCATCCCTCACAGGACAGCGACCACCAGCTCTCCTCCCATGAAGGCGAGGAATTCATCTATGTCCTGGCTGGTGCACTGGAGGTAATCCACGGCAAGCGCACTTATCGCTTGGAGACTGGAGACAGCATCTACTATGACTCAATCGTGCCCCATCACGTCCACGCCGCCGACAATGCCGAGGCCCGCATACTGGCCGTCATCTATGCGCCGCACTAATCCACAACCCACCAAAAGGCAATAATTATGAGCGAAGAACTTTTCACTGAAAAGACCATCGCCGAATTTTTCGGCGATTTGGTGAAGTCGCAGCCAGACCATCCTTTCATAATGTACCCGGACCGCAACCTCGTCTGGAGCTACAAGGACTTTGATGAAAGGACGGACAATATGGCGAAGGGACTCCTTGCCATCGGCGTCAAGAAGGGCGACCACGTGGGCGTGTGGGCCCGCAATGTGCCAGAGTGGCTTACGCTTATGTTCGCCACCGCCAAAATTGGCGCAGTGCTGGTGACCATCAACACCAACTACAAGTCCCATGAACTGGAATATCTTGTGAAGCAGTCTGACATGCATACGCTGGCGATTGTGGATGGCCTGCGCGACGTGAGCTATGTGGATGTGCTGTATGAACTGGTGCCGGAACTGAAGGTGCAGCCGCGCGGAACGCTGAAGAGCGCCCGCTTCCCGCGCCTGAAGAATGTGGTGTACCTGGGGCAGGAGAAGCACCGCGGAATGTACACCAGCATGGAACTCTTCCAGTTGGGCGAGAATATGGATGACGAGGCATTCGAGGCCGCAAAGCATACCTTCGACCAGAATGACGTGGTGAACATGCAGTACACATCTGGAACAACGGGCTTCCCCAAGGGCGTCATGCTTACAAGCCGCAATATCCTCAACAATGGCTTCTACATTGGCGAAAGGCAGTTGTTCACGAAGAACGACCGCGTCTGCGTGCCAGTGCCATTGTTCCACTGCTTTGGCTGCGTGCTGGGTATCATGGCCATTCTGAGCCACGGAGCCACTGCGGTCATGGTGGAGCAGTTTGACCCGCTGATTGTGCTTGCCTCCATACAGAAGGCTAAGGCCACCGCAGTCTATGGCGTGCCCACCATGTACATCGCGGAGCTGAACCACCCAATGTTCAGCATGTTTGACATGAGCAGCCTGCGCACGGGCATCATGTCGGGTTCGCTCTGCCCTGTTGAATTGATGAAGCAGGTCATCGAGAAGATGCACATGCCTGAAATCACAATTCCATACGGCCTGACCGAGGCATCGCCCGTGTTTACCATGAGTGGTGCGCACGAGACATTGGAGCACCGTGTCACCACCGTCGGCACTGGCCAGCCACACATTGAGATCAAGATCATCGACCCCGAGACTGGCAAGACAGTGCCGCCGAACACGGTGGGCGAACTTTGCTGCCGCGGCTACAATGTGATGAAGGGGTACTACAACATGCCGGAGGAAACAGCCAAGGCAATCGATGCTGATGGCTGGCTCCACAGCGGTGACCTTGGCACCGTGGATGAGGACGGCTACTACAAGATCACTGGACGCCTCAAGGACATGATCATCCGCGGCGGCGAAAACATCTATCCCAAGGAAATCGAGGAATTCCTCCGCACCCACGAGGCGGTGGAGGATGCCGAGGTGGTGGGCATTCCAGACCAGCGCTACGGCGAAGTGGTGGGCGCCTTCGTAATTCCGCGCAAGGGAATGTCCCTTACCGAGGATGACCTACGTGAATACTGCCGCCACAAGATCGCGTTCTACAAGACGCCGAAGCACTTCTTCATCGTGGAGGGCTTCCCCCAGACTGCCAGCGGCAAGATCCAGAAATTCAAGCTGCGCGAGCAGGCCTGCCAGCTGTTGGGCATAGACCCCGCCCTGGTAGCGAAAAACGGCTCCAAGACCCGCGAAGAGCACGTCTGACCTTTTAACGCAGAGGCGCTCTTTTTAACGCAGAGGCGCTCTTTTTAACGCAGAGGCGCAGAGACGCAGAGACGCAGAGTTTTTTATTGTTTTTCAATAGACTGCCAGATGTATATGTT
>JAFZZD010000533.1 GCA_017615955.1 Victivallales bacterium | reverse complement strand
GGTTGCCTTAGAGAAAAGTGCAACATGAGTGAGCGCACATTAAGGGTTTTCAACGCTTGTCAACCTCACTTCAGCTCCAGCAGGAACAGGCGTCCCCTGTCCTTCTGGAAGTCAAACGAGATTGAATCGCCAGTTACGGGCAGTTTCTTCTGGCCGTCACATTCCATGGCGGACTTTATGCCAGCGGGGAAATTGACCGTCACAGTCTTCTTCGCGTCGTCAGCATAATTGGCGGCATACAGCAGGACACGCTTTCCAAGGCGCAATCCCTTCAGACGCAGGAATGAAGCACTGCCCTTGAAATCACGATAGCGCTCACCCTCCGTGAAGAAGTCCTCGTATGGCAACGCGATGCGTATCGCATCCACCACTGGCGCCAAGGTGGGCGCATTGAACACAGTAGCCCCCGCATAGAACACAATCATCTTTGGCTTCTGCATCAATGATTCAAACATCTCGTACTTGAGCATGACCTTCTTCTCGGGGCTGGTCTCCGTCCCATATCCTCCAGCCAGCAGGATTGGCGCAATTATGTCCTTGCCAAGATACTCTCCGTACATCTCCATTGCATCGCCTGGCTTCTCGGCCTCGGGAACGCCGCCGTATGTGTAGGACATAATCTCAATCACATCGCAGTACTTGCTCAGCAGCTTGTAGTCAAAGAAGCCCTTGACCTTGATGTCCTCCGCTGTCCTGAAGTCCTTGCCAGCGCCCTGTATGCAGGTCATCAGCATAGGTTTCATGTTCTCAGGATATTTGCCCTTGGCCTCCTTCAGCCCCTCGTCGAAGGCCTGCCTGTAGAGCGAATACCAGTATGCCATCCTCTCGCACTTGAAGTCCACCCAGACCTTGTACATGTCAGGCTTGCTCTTCTTCTGCTTGACAATTGTCTCCGGTTCAACGTAGGCCATGTTCTTCTTCGCCAGATATTCGCGGAACAGGGCCTTCGTCTTTGGGGAATAGTCGATCTTGTCCTCCAGCATGTTCGTCATCTCGTCGTCATATTCCAAAGAAATACCGTGCCTGGCAGCCTTTCTTGTGCGCTCCATTGTCTCGCCGATGGGCGGGTCATCCTTGTCCAGTGCAAGGGACACGATGCCGTCGCTGCCCTGCCCGCTTTTTCCCGCCATGCGCTTTCCGTCAATTCCGATGGCGCAATGCTCTGGCTTGATGTGGCTGTATTGAGTGACAACGGCGGAAACCAGGAAACCCTCCTTGTAAGCCGCGTTCCTGAAATCGTCAAAACTGGGGATCTCGTCTTTGGACAAGTCCGCCCAGGACCCCATGTAGTTGAAGCCGCAGGCCTTCAGGTCCTTGCATCGCTTTTCGAATGGGAAATACATCATCTTAAGCGGCACATAGCTGGGTCCAACCCAGATCTTCTTGAATGGGCGCACTGGCTCGATGGCGATGTGCTCCACATCCATCTTTTCAGGCAACTGCTTCTCACCATTGTTCTCCAGCCAGAATTCGCAGGTGAACTTGCGCCCGGCCTTGAATGCCTCCGGCTTTATGTGGGCAAACACCAGATACTGGTTGCTGGATATGAAATACAGATATGCCTCGTAGTCATTGTACTTCTTGCCGCCAATGCTGCGCTCGCCAGTCTTTTTCCAAGTGAGGAACTTGTTTCCCCAGCGCGACTTGGCGTTCCAGTTCTCACCAGCCCAGTGGGATGTCATGCCGTCAAGCACGACCTCTTCAGGCAAGGATATGTGCATGACGCCAGGTGCCTTGTCGTTGGGAATGATCATGTTCTTGCCAGCGATGCGGAAGGACAAAGGCAGGGATATTCTGTCCGTAAGCCCTTCATACACATACTCAGCCTTCAGCATATTGGCGTTGCGCACGTCAATGGCCTTGGCCTGCGGGAAATCCTTCGCCTCAAATAAGACGGGTGCGTACTGCGCGTCATCGGTCAGCAGCACGCAGTCAATGAAGGCGCGTCCCTTTGGCTGGAATGACAGCTTCTGCGCACCGCCCTTGGTCTTGAAGTTGCCGCAATACACCCATGTGAAATGGCCAGGCCCAGCATACTTGCCGTCCTTCACCTTCTCGTTTGCGGGTGTGTCGATATGCCTCAGGTATTTGTCCTGGTAGTAGATGAAGAGACGGGGCGCTTCCATATAGCCATAAACTCGTGTCCACAGATGCCAGGTGCGTTCCTTGCTGAACAGCGTCCTCTCGTCTGTTACCTCGGCAATCTGGAAATTCCAGTCCAGCTTCTGATTCTCGGAGCCAATGGCGCCTTTGCCGGAGGAGAAGTTCTCCGCCGTGTCCTGTCCCCAATTGGAGGGGAATTTGTCAAAGCAAATATCCTCCATCTCGCGCCAGATCACCTCGCAGCCCTTTGTGAATTGTGGTGTTGATGGGCTTATGTCCAAAGACAACTTCCTGAACACAATCGTGCCCTTCGCATGGTGTATGCAGCCATTGACGGAATACGACGCGATGTTGTATGGCGCCCTCATCTCCACACTGAAGCTCTTCCATGAGTCCGAGGGTTTAAGATTGGCGTTCAGCCATGCAACGGGCTGCTTGTCATTGTTCAGCACGGAGCGGTAGCGGCTTGACACAAACAGGTTGCCACCCTTCCCCATCTCGATATTCTCTGTGCGGTATTCGCCAGAGAGGCGCATAAGCGAGCCGGACGGGAAACTGCATTTGCCGTTTGCGCTTATCGTGGCAGAATCATCAAGCAGACTTGAAACAAGCTTGGCGCAATTGCCGCCCTCCTCCTGCACTATGCTGCCCTTTGCCTTGCCCCTGAACGACCAGCCAGCAGGTACCTCACCCACCAACTTGGATAGATTCCCATTGTCCAGCACCTCAACTGCAAATGAAAATGCACATACAAGCAGCAACAGCGAAAATAACTTGAACCTTGTCATAAGAACTCCTTGTTTATCAGTATTCCACCAGGAACAGGCGTCCCCTTTCATTCTTGAAATCCACCGCAATTGAATTATCTTTTATTTGCAATTTTTCATTATCACTGCAATCTATGACATTCCTTATTTTCTCGTCAAATACAATTGTGGCCTTAGCGGAAGGATTGTTTCGATAATTGGCCGCATAGAGCAGCAACTTGTTTTCTAATTTCAGTCCAAGAGTGCGCAGCCATTTGCTGTCGCTGGTATATGGGCGGCATCTACGACCATTCAGGAAGAATTCCTCATACGGTCTGGCAATGCGTATAGCCTCCACGACAGGGGCAAGAGTTTGTGCATTGAACAAGGTAGCCCCTGCGTAGAACGATATGACGCGGCACTTTAGCATAAGCGCTTCCAACACCTCGTACTTGAGCATTGCCTTGTTGTCCGCGCCTATCTCGCATCCGTAGCCGCCCGCAAGAAGAATTGGGAAAGCAGCACTGTCATACATATAATCCCTGTACATCTCAATTGCCTTTCCAGGCTTGTCCGCTTCTGCGACACCGCCATACGAGTATGCCATGACAGAGATGTAGTCCACGTGCTTCTCCAGCATCTTATAGTCAAAATAGGAAATCTCCATGATCTTGCGGTATGTGTCACACTGAGTTCCAGCGCCATCGACACATGCAATCATCATTGGCTTCTGCCCCTCTGGATACTTGCCTTTGGCCTGTGCCAGCCCTTCCTCAAAAGCCTTTCTGTACAGAGAATACCAGTATGCCATCCTGGAGCACTTGAAATCCACCCAGTGATTGTACATATCAGGGTCGTTCGCCTTGTTCTTCACAATCTCCACAGGGCTTTTGTATGGTACGCTGTGGCGATTCTCCGCCAGCCATTTGCGGAAAAGTTCCTGTGTCTTCGGGGAGTAGTCAATCCGATCCCCCATCCGGTTCATCATCTCATCGTCCAGTTCGACTGATATGCCCAGTGACGCCAGTTCGCGTATCTCCTTCATTGCGATTTGTATGGGCAGGCTGTTCTCGTCCATTGCCAGTGACACGATCTTCTGCTTGTCTGCGTTTTTCACTGTCAAGGGCTTTTCATTTATGCCCCACGCCAGATCAGCCTCACCAATTTTCTTGTAAATATCGCAGTTCATAATGACCTTGAAGTTGCGTGAGTAGGCCTCGTCCCTCATTTTCTCGAACAATGCGAAGTTCTCCTTGCCGTCCTCTCCCCAGGCATGGAAGTTGTTGAAGGCGCCAAGATAGTTGAAGCCGCAGGCTGCCAGATTGTCAAAACAGTTCGGCATGGAGGTATATAGCATGTCAAACACCACGTAAGCCGGACCTATATGTATGTTCTTGAAAGGGCTTGTTGGCTTTATGGCAATGTGCTTCAGTTCAATGACCTCCGGCAATTGCTTCTCGCCCTCATGCTCCAACCAGTATTCGCACAGGGAAACCTCACCCTGCTTGAAGCCCTTGCTGTCCGCCTTTACATAGATAAGATACTGGTTTGATGAAAGCCAGTACAGATAAGCTTCGTAGTCGTTGTAGTTTTTGCCATGCTTCTGGTGGCTACCTGTCTTCTTCCATGTGAGGTACTTGCCATGCCATCTGTTTTTGACGCTCCAGTACTCCCCAGCGAAATGCGAGGTCAGGGCCTCGACCTTTATGTTGTCAGGCAGTGAAAAATGGAACACTGCCGGCGGCTTGCTTGTGTCAAGGGGCATGTTCTGCCCGGCTATGCGGAATGTTATGGGCAGCGTTATCGTGTCCGTCACGCCTTCGTTCACATACTCCGCACGTATTGCATGCCTGGTGCTGATGTCCACGATTTTCGCCTGGGGAAAGTCCTTTGCCTCGTATTTGACAGGGGCATAGTCTGGATCGTCCGTGATGAGCACTGCATCGAACATCATGCGCTTTTCGCTTTTGAATGTCAGATGCTGGTTGCCGCCGCGCGTCGTGAAACTGCCGCAAAGCTGCCAGCTATATTCCCCTGGCCCGGCGTATTTTCCATTGGCATCCGTCTTCTCATTGGCCTTTACATCCATATATGAGACGAATTTGCCGTTGTTTTCCATAAACACACGGGACTGCTCCAGATAGCCGTACACCCTGGTCCATACATACCATGTGCGGCGTACATCAGTCAGCGCATCCACGTCAAGGATCTGTGGGATCTGGAAAGCCCAGTCAAACTTCTTGCCAGGCACAAACGCCACACCGCCTCTGCCTGAAAAATAATCAGCGGCAATTTCCTTTCCCCAGTCATTTGGGGAATTGCTCTTGCAGATGTCCTCAACCTCGCGCCAGGCAAGTTCCCTGCCTTTAGCCAAAACATGCGTCGGCATTTTGATCTGCACAGAGAGCTTCCTGTACTTTACTGTCCCCTGGGAGCCACGCAGCGAAGCATACAGGTGCAGGCTCGCCACGTCGTAAGGCATCCTGTAGGAAAATGAGAACTTTGTCCATTTTGCCTCTGCCTGGAGCCTATCCTCTGCCCAGGCGCATATTTTGTTGGAGTTGTAGATGCCACGCGCCATCATGGACACCAGCACGGGCACAGCCCAGTTGCAGGAGGCGATCTCCGCGCAATATTCGCCAGAAATAGTGACAGTGGCGCCAACAGGAAGCTCAATTGGCCTTGAATAAATCAAAAGGCCGGTGGTATTCGGCTTTTCGCCCTTGATTGCCACACATTTGCCGCCCTCGCCATCGTCCTCGACAGCAAAGACGGGCTTTGTCTCGTTCTGCTGAAAACTCCAGCCAACAGGAACGCCATCCTTCAACTCGTGAAAATCAGCATTGGTCAGAAATTCATCGCCGACCATCGTATGCACAAATAACAACGCCAACAAAAGATAAATGCTGATTTTCATTGAATGACACTCCTAAACTCTGTTACAAGAAACGCTTTTTCTCCCTG
>JAFZZD010000532.1 GCA_017615955.1 Victivallales bacterium | reverse complement strand
TGCTCTACCGCGAAATGGAACTGTCCAAGAAACTGCCCACCATGACCGAAGATGAAATGTACGACGTGCTGGCAAGCAACGGCATGCTGGTGAAGCGCCCCTTGCTCGTACTAGAAAGCACCGTGCTTCCCGGCTTCCGCGAAGCCGACTGGAAAGCCGCCTTAGGTTTGTAGGTGTCGCATAGAACTACGCCACGGTTAGTTTCACAAGAATTGCAGCATGCTTGATAGGGTTACAACGTTCTTTCGTGTGCATGCCCTTGCCGTCTTTGCATTTGTGTGCGCGCTTGTTTCGCTTGCGCTAGCAGGCGACATTTCGCAGGTGCCTGGTTACATAGACTGGCGTGTTATTGCGCTACTCTTCTGCCTTATGGCTGCAGTGGCAGGTTTTCAGAAGAGCGGGATGATGGGCCATGTTGCGCGGAATCTATTGCGCGGGCAACATGGCAAGCGAACGGTGTGTTTCATGCTGGTGATGCTGCCGTTTTTCGCATCGATGTTCATGACCAACGATGTTGCGCTCATTACCTTCACTCCTTTTGCAGCTGCCGTCCTGCTGGCAGCGGGCTGGCGCGACCAGTTGGCCTATGTCATTGTGTTGCAGGCAGTCGCGGCAAACCTGGGCGGAATGGTCACACCTGTGGGGAACCCCCAGAATTTGTTCATATTCACCGCTTACGAACTGCTGCCCATAGACTTCTTTTTTGCCCTTGCCCCGTTTGGGATTTTGGCACTTGTGCTTTTGGCACTTGCTTGCATGCTTTGCGGCAAAGCGCAGGGTGATGTTGTTATAGAACGTGTGAACGACCCTGTTGACTGGTGGCGCGTGGGCCTGCATGGCGCGCTCTTCGTGCTCGGACTGTTTGGTGTTTTCCGCATTGTGCCTTGGCAGGTGGTGACCGTGCTGGTTATTGCCGCTTTACTTGCTTTCGATCGCACCGTTTTCTGCAAGGTGGACTACGCGCTGCTCTTCACCTTCGTGTGCTTCTTCGTGTTTTCAGGGAATATGACGCACATGCCTGCGGTAGAGGGATTTTTCCGCCCGCTGATGGATGCGCACCCCATGTTGACAAGCCTCTTGTCTAGTCAGGTCATTAGCAACGTTCCTGCCGCCGTGCTTTTAGCGGGCTTTACCGCCAATTGGCATTCCCTGCTTATCGGCGTTGACCTTGGCGGACTTGGCACGCCCATTGCGTCCTTGGCTAGTCTTATCGCTTTGAAGCAGTATTTGTGCACGCCAGGGGCCAGCATGCGCACCTTTATGAAGGTGTTCATTGCGGCGAACGTCGCCTTCCTATTGCCAATGATCGCGCTCTACGCCGTGCTCTTCGTGTTCTAAACGCACAGGCTACTTAACTACTTCTAAAGAAGTACAAACAGGAGCAGGCGGACTACTTCTAAAGAAGTACTTGCAAGCTTTTACAGGTTTGCGCCTAGGGCTTCGACGAGGAATTCCGTGGCGCCGGCGCCGCACGCGTCATCGTAGTACTTGATGAAACGCTCGTCGGCCAAGTAGCCTTGCGCCAGCCCCAGATGCGCTTCGCGGGAATAGGCGCCTTCGCCCCAATGCATACGAATCCAGCGGACGTGCATGCGCGCCAACT
>JAFZZD010000531.1 GCA_017615955.1 Victivallales bacterium | reverse complement strand
TTGCCGGCAAACTCGACGGCGTAAAGAAACTCGTCGTAGGCAAGGGAATTGTGGAAATCGCAGAAAACGCCTTTGCCCACTGCACAAGTTTGCTTGAGGTGGAATTGCCTGATAGTCTGGAAATCATCGGCAATTCCGCATTCGCGCACTGCTCCAATCTGGCCAGCATTGCCATTCCCTACGGTGTCCAGAAAATCGGCGCTGGCGCTTTTAAATGCTGCTTTCGCCTTACCGACGTCTGCATTCCAGGCAGTGTCTTGAGCGTATGCGACAATGCGTTTGAAGACTGCATTGACCTGCGCTGCATAAGCCTGCTTGACGGAGTCGAGACAATCGGCGAGGAGGCGTTCAAAGGCTGCACAAGCCTGTCGGACCTTGCCATTCCAGGCAGTGTCACGGAAATCAAAAAGGGCGCATTCGAGCATTGCAAGTGCCTGGCAACTGTCGCCATCCCCGAAGGTGTCACGAAAATCAGCGAAAATGCTTTCTATGGATGCACTGGTCTTAAAGGCATTGTCATTCCTGAAAGCACCACTGGAATCGGCTCATGCGCATTCCAGGGCTGCGTGAACCTGTCCAGCATTGTCATTCCCCAAAATGTCACCACAATCAGCTCGGAGGCATTCAAGGACTGCAAAAGCCTATCACACATTGAAATACCCAATGGCATAACGGAAATTGCCATGGGGACATTTGAAGGCTGCAAAGGACTTACCAGCTTTGAAATACCCAGTGGCGTCACTAGAATAGGCATGGCTGCATTCTGTGACTGCACTGCCATGACCAGCATTGCCATTCCTGAAAGTGTCAGTGAAATCGGGGTTCTTGCATTTTACCATTGCCTCAATTTGACAAGCCTCGCACTCCCAAGCCATATAGAAGAAATCGGCGCACACGCATTCGAATATTGCACGGCACTAAACAGTATCATTATCCCTGAGGGAATCACTTGCATCAACGAGGGAACATTCAGGAACTGCACGGCACTCAAGGCAGTGGTCCTACCAGAAACACTGGAAAACATAGATCTCAAGGCATTCAAGGACTGCGAAGCACTGTTGTCCGTCACTGTCCCCAAAGGCGTAAGGCTATTGAATATCAGCGCATTTGAAAGATGCAAATCCCTGGCTCATGTCACGCTGCCCAAAAACACAAAATGCGGCAGGAATGCATTCAAGGACTGCCCAAATCTTAAAAACATCGTCCGCTACTGAATGCTATTTTGTGGGACTGGTCAGGTACTCTATCAACTCATCGCCTATTAGCTTGAATATTCCGTTGCTATGACCTATTCCTGGCACGACGACAAGCTGCACATCGCCGCCATTCTCCTTCAGGCAGGCCTCCATTCTCTGGGAATATGACAATGGAACCGTGGCATCCTTGTCCCCATGGTAGATTTTCACGGGAAAAGCTGCCAATGCCTTGCCATGGCTCAATGGAGTGGCCTCTTTCTTCGCAGTTTCATCGGGATAAAGCACATTGATGTAATCACCGTATAACTTCCTGCGTGTTGCCATGCCTGCCACATCAACTGCGCCGTATATGTCGGCAATCCTCAATACACGTTCGGGATGCCTGACCGCGAACATCAGCGCAGCCAGCCCTCCCATGGAGGAACCGAACACGGGCATTTTCTGCGGAATAGCAATCCCAGCCTCATCCGCCAGATGCCCAAGCGCCTTGCTTGCCAAATCCGTAGCCTCCTTGCTGCCCCAGGAATTGCTGCCACAGAAAGGAACCACAAGCATATACCCACGGGACAGCAGTTTCCGCCTGAAGCCCTCCGCGTCCACCGCATCCACGTTGGTTTTGAGAGGCGTGCTTCCCCTGCCGCCGAAAAATAGCACTACCTTGCCAGAGTGCATGTCGTATGCGGGGGCATGCATAACCCTGCACTCGCAGTCGCTGAAGTAATAGCGCCTGTGCACCTCCCAGTCCTTTACGGATATGTCCTCACAACGCAACTTTTCCTTCGCCTCCTCTGCCTCCACGGCAAACCCCGCACCCATGAAAAACAACAACAAAACCAAGTATCTAAACACACATTTCATAACTATGCACTCTTTTCTCATAAAGAAGTGGACAGTGGACAGTGGACAGTGGACTGTTCTGTGCGCGGGCATTCTTGCCCGCGTTTAGTAGGCAAAGCCAACCCGCTGCTTTCGCAGCGGGCACCCAACTGTCCACAGTCCACAATCCACTGTCCACAGTCCACAGTCCACTGTGGATAAAAAACTCATTTTCGCCCCTTGAGCGCCCTGGCAAGCTGGTCTGGGCATGAGGTGGGGCCGCCATTGCAGCTTATGCCGTCAAGACGCCTGATGACCTCGTCGCATTTCATTCCCTGCACCAGCTTCGCTATGCCCTGGAGATTGCCGTTGCATCCGCCGGTAAACTGCACCGAAGAAACGCAGTCCTCATCGTCAATCAACAAGTCAATGCACTCGGAACAGGTTCCGCTGCAATCATAGTGAATCTTTTTCATTGCTTTATTCTCCATTTTGTGCTACTTGTTTAACCAGTGCCTAATATACCACAAACCGAAAAGCACGGCCTCCGCCGCATCGTCATCGTATACGCATTTTGGTGGATTGCCGCAATCATGAGCAATTTTCAGAGCCATAGCCTCCGCCACCGCCTTTGCCTGCTGCCCTGACCGCCTTTCGCGGGGCAGGAGCATATCCTCCCGCCATTCCTCCGCAGAGAATTGCAGTACCGGCAACGATGCCCTCTGGACGCCCTTCCTGAAAATGTCCGCGATGTCGCCCTGCCCTTCCAGCACCACCTCGGCCACACCTTCGATTTCCGTAAGTATGGATGGCAGAGCCCGCTTAAGTGTCATGCGTTTGGCAAAGCGTGTGGAGCGCGCCCTGACAAGGATTCCGTCCTCGTCAAACCACGCGAAGCCAGCCTTCATCCCCACGTCTATGGCAAGAAGTAACCTTGAATGTCGCGGTTTGTCTTCGAGCTTGTCCATTTTCATTGCACCATCTCTTGCTACCGTTCCCCCTCTGCCTTGTGCAAATCCTCGCTCCAGTCCCGATTCAAATCCAGTTCCTCCAGCACATCGGGAAGCAGTATCCTGAACTCACGCGCACGGCAAATGCGCATCACACCTTGCCTCAACGTAAAATTGACCACATGCCCGCCATGCTTCCGTGCCTCATCCACAAAATGCAGGTGCCAGCCAGGTGCATTCACTCCCTGCACATAGCCTGGCAGACGGAAGCCCACCAGGTCACCCGTCGTATCGTTCAGCTCAAACACGGCCTCATTCCGCGCCGCTTCAGCCAGGCCAACGCCATCCTTCTCCTGGCGTCCCACCGCCCTGACCTTCATACGCTGGAAATCACCCTTGATATGCACGGCCAAGGGCAGATTCAAGCCAGTGCATTCCGTTTTCATGCGCTCCTCAAAGTCCTCATAACTGGGATAAGCCTCCAGCTTCAATTCCCGTTCAGGCGCAAACATGGCGATTGTGCCGAATGGAATTGTCTCCTCATCCTTGGGAAGCAGAAGCCGCCCGTCAGCACATGCCTGATATACGACGCCGTCAATCATCTGCATTTCACCGTCCAGGCGGTCCATGGTGGCGATCGCCATATTGCCGTATTTCTTGACATCCGCGACGCTGCATACGCCACCATAACGCCCGCCAAGCAATACGCTGAACAATGATATTTGTGTAAAAACAGCTTGTCTCTCATTCATTTGTCTCTGTCTCCTTGATCTCATCGGCAAGTTCCGGCAGGCGTTTCTTGACCTCGCACTCCCACAGCACAATCACATGCCACCCAGCCGCCTCCAACGTGGCGTGCTCCTTCTTGTCCCGAGCCACATTTCGGTCAAACTTTGCCTTCCAGAACTCCACGTTGGACTTTGGCATGGTGGCGGTCTTGCATCCCTCATGCCTGTGCCAGAAGCAGCCGTTCACGAAGATGACCGTACGCCACTTGGGCAGCACAATGTCCGGATGCCCTGGCAGTTTAGGCGAATGAAGGCGGTAGCGGAAGCCCAATGCGTGCAGATGCCTCCGCACCACCATTTCAGGCTTCGTGTCCTTCGACCTGATATGGCTCATCACCTCGCTGCGCTTTTCCTTGGATATGGTGTCCATACTGTTTTATGCCTCTTGTCGAAATGACAATCCTCCGTTTCGAGTATATGATATAAACCAAAGCCTGAATAATGCAAATGGCCGCACAGAACACACGTATGGCAGCCCTCCGTCCTGATGCGCGGCCCCTG
>JAFZZD010000530.1 GCA_017615955.1 Victivallales bacterium | reverse complement strand
CAGTGGACAGTGGAGATTTGTTATAGATGATGAATAAGTCATCAGAATATTCACAGTCCACAGTCCACAGTCCACTGTCCACAGTCCACTGTCCACAGTCCACTGTCCACTGTCCACTAATCACTGTCCACTATTAAATCTAAAACAGGAGAGAACGATGTACTTTACAGGTTTTGCAGATGAGGCGGCTGCCGAATTGGATGGTCAGATTCGCGCCACCAAGGAATTGGGATGGACGAATATTGAATCCAGGGCAATTGATGGCGTGAACTTGCATGATTTGCCGGAGGATAAGTTCAACCAGGTGGCAGACACCTTGGATGCGGCGGGAATACATGTGAACTGCTTTGGCTCCGCCATCGCCAACTGGGCGCATAAAATCACCGATCCATTTGACATTACGCTGGAGGAAGTAAAGCGTACCATTCCTAGAATGAAAAGGCTTGATAGCAAGCTTATTCGTATAATGAGCTACGCCAGAATGGATGACAAGGACCCCAGCGACCAGATGCAGGAGGAGCGTTTCCGCCGTCTGCGTGAGATTACGAAGATGTTCCTGGACAATGGCATACAGCCTGTGCATGAGAACTGCATGAACTACGGCGGCATGGGCTGGGGCTTTACCCTGGAGCTGCTGGAGAAGGTGCCTGGCCTGAAACTTGTGTTCGACACAGGCAATTGCGTGTCCAATGACGACAAGATGAAGAGCAAGCCCTATCCCAAGCAGTCCAGCTGGGAGTTCTACGAGCATGTCAGGGATGCGGTGGTATATGTCCACATCAAGGATGGCGTGTTCAACAAGGAGCGTAATGACTTTGTCTGCTGCTGGGCAGGTGATGGCCATGGTGACGTGAAGCGGATATTGACTGATTTGCTGTCCAGGGGATACGACGGTGGCTTCTCCATTGAACCCCACATGTCGGTGGTGTTCCATGACGCCTCCATCAAGGCAGATCCGAAGGAGCGCTACAATACGTACGTTGAGTATGGACGCCGCCTGATGGCGATGATAGACGAGATAAAGGCAGGTCTCAAGAAGTGATATGATTTCCGAGAACCTTAAATTGGTGGGCGGGCGCATTGAGAATGCGCTTTCGCAGGCTGGACGTGCCAAGGGAACATGCCGGCTTGTTGCCGTGTCGAAGACATTTCCAGCTTCCTGCGTGCAGGAGGCATACGATGCGGGGCAGCGTGTTTTCGGCGAAAACCGTGTCCAGGAACTGATGGAGAAGACGCCTGTTCTGCCAAAGGACATTGAGTGGCATCTGATAGGTCATCTTCAGCAGAACAAGGTGAGGCATGCGGTTGAAAATGCTGCATGGATACACTCCATTGACACGCTGGCGCTGCTGAAGCGGGTGGTCAATATCGCTGGCGAGCTGGGGCGCAGTCCCAAGCTGCTGCTGGAGGTGAACGTGTCTGGCGAGGAGAGCAAGTTCGGCATGAAGCCCGAGGATGTGATCCCTGTTCTTAAGGAGTGCCCCACGCCGCTTTGCTGCGGCTTGATGACGGTTGCGCCCTTTGATGCGACGCCTGATGAGTTACATGGCATATTCGCCCGTTTGCGTGACTTGAAGGACCAGGCTGCCGCTGCAACAGGACTTGCCTTGACGGAGTTGTCCATGGGCATGTCCGGCGACTTTGAGATTGCTATTGCGGAAGGTGCCACCATGGTGCGTGTAGGAAGTGCGATTTTCGGGCATAGGGACTATGGCACAGTGCAGTGACAAGCCATTTCTACGCAGGCGCAAGGCGCAGGGCGGCTGGCTTGCCAGGAATGACAGGCGCAGCAAGGGCTGGAGCAGGCCCTGGCTGCCTTCACGACGCGAATACGAGCGTGAGGATGTCCTGGTTGAATTCCTGGGCGAGGAGCGTGCGTCATCCGTGATGGCATCCTTGCGTCCGCCTTTCCAGGATGCGGGGCAGGTGGCCAGTTCCATTTTCGGAAAACATGACTTGAAGGCGAATACGATTTTGGACGAGATTGTGAAGAACTGGATTTACATAGTCGGTTCAGACAATGCCAAGGAATGCCGCCCTCTGGGAGTGGAAAAGGAGACTTTGTCAATAGAGGTGTTCTCCTCTTCGTGGATGTTCGCCTTGAATTGTATCAAGCAGCTTATAACGAGGCGTGTTTCTGAGATTACAGCAGGTGCCGTCAAGCGTGTTTATCTAGTGCCGCAGGGCACTTCAAGGAAAAACTAGGGAGATTAAATGAAGACGTTTTTTGGAGTTCTCGTTGCATTTGGTCTGTGTGCATTTATTCTGGTCTCTGCGCAGGAAACTGCACAGGTACGCAGGACGGCGGCGGATCCCATCGCTGAGATGAAGTCGCGCAAGATAGAGACATTCAAGACAGTGAGGGAGGACATCCAGATATGCCGCTATGTCATCCAGAGCCTTCAGAACGAGCATTACAATGCCCAGCCCATTACGCCTGTGATAGCAGAACGCTGGTTCAACAACTACTTTGACACATTGGATCCGCTTCATACTCTGTTCACACAGGCTGACATAGAGGGCTTCAGGCCATACGCCAGCGTGATGTGGGACAGGACACGGAAGCTGGCCAACACGGAATTTGCGTTCAAAGTGTTTGCGTTGTATTTGCAGAGACTGCGTGAAAGAGCCTTGTTCGAGCTGGACAATGCTGGCGGCATAACGGATTTCACTGGCGACGAGACCATTAAATTCGACCGCAAGGACGAGCCATTTCCTGCCAATGAGGCGGAACTCAAGGCACTGTGGAAGAAGGTGCTCAAGAACAAGCTGCTTAACATAAAGATGTTAGTTGAGAAGGATGACATAAAGGCTGCCGATGACGATGAGGACGAGGAGGACGAGAAGGGCAAGCCCAAGGCAAAGAAGACCGAGGCCGAGCGCATAGTGGAAATGCATAAGCGCAATGCCCGCCAGTTCAACTACAAGGCTGTGCTGGAGAGGACTGACGTATTGCAGTTTTTCCTGAATTCTCTGTGCGACCTGTATGATCCACATACATGCTACATGACGCCCCAGGCGAAGGACGACATGGAGGTTCACATGTCCCTGAAGCTTCAGGGCATCGGGGCCACGCTTACCACTGATGAGGAATACACCAAGATAGTGGAGGTCATAGAGGGCAGCCCCGCCGAAAAGTCTGGCCGCCTCAGGAAGGGGGACCGCATTGTGGCGGTGGCCCAGGATGGCGAGGAGCCGGTGGATGTGATTGACATGCCGTTGAACAAGGTTGTCAAGCAGATCCGCGGGCCAAAGGGAACCAAGGTTACCTTGACGATATTGCCCGAAGGCAGCAGGGACACATACGATGTGACTATAGTTCGTGATGAAATACAGACACCCGAGGAGGGCGCCAAGTCCAGCATCAACGAAATCAAGTTGAATGACGGCACGACTGCCCGGGTGCTGGTGCTGTTCCTGCCCTCGTTCTACACGGATTTCAGGGCGCGTTTCGCCGGCGTCCCCAATTATCGCAGCACAACAAGGGACATGCTGGCCCTTATAAAAAAGGAAAAGGACGCCTTGGACGGCATAATCATAGACCTGCGCGGAAATGGCGGTGGCGGCCTTGACGAGTCCGTTGACTTGAGCGGCCTGTTCTTCCCGTCGGGAAATGTGGTTCAGAAGAAGAACCATGATGGTCGTGTGGAATATCTGGCAGACAAGGAGAACAACACGTATTTCTCGGGGCCGCTGATAATAATGGTCGATGGCAACAGCGCCTCTGCGGCTGAAATCATGGCTGCGGCTCTTCAGGACATGGGACGTGCTCTGATAGTCGGAGATGTGAGCACCCATGGAAAGGGCACCGTGCAGATCACCCGCAATTTCCGGTCATTGAGGAACATTGTCGCACCGAAGAACGCAAAGGTTGATCTTGGCGGCATAAAGGTCACAATTGCCAAGTTCTATCGCATCAATGGCGGCGCCACCCAGATCAATGGTGTTACGCCTGACATCATATTGCCATCCTTGCTGGATAATTCCAAGACCAGGGAAAAGGACTACAAGCATCCGCTGCCATGGGATGAGATTGCCAGCGTGCCTTATTTCAAGTACAATGAGGTGCCGTCGCTGAAGGAACAGCTGAAAAAACAGTCCGAACAGCGCATGGCGAATAACAAGGACTACATCGCCTACAAGGAGGAAATAGCCTT
>JAFZZD010000055.1 GCA_017615955.1 Victivallales bacterium | reverse complement strand
CAGATGCCTGCTGCCGCGCGGCGGCCTTCGCCCATGGCGAGGATGACGGTGGCTGCCCCTAGTACGATGTCTCCGCCCGCGAACACGCCAGGTATGGAGGTCATGTTTGTTTCGGGATTGACGACGATGTTGCCTCGCTTGTTGATTTCCAGGCCCTCGGTTGTGGCTGGAATCAGCGGGTTGGAGGCATTGCCGACGGCGACGACCACCGTATCAACGTCCAGTGTGAATTCGCTGCCAGGGATTGGCACAGGCGAGCGGCGTCCTGAAGCGTCAGGTTCGCCCAGTTCATATTTCAGGCATTCGATGGCGGTGACTTTCATGTCCGCATCGCCCAGGATGCGCTTTGCGTTTTGCAGCATGAGGAATTCCACGCCTTCTTCACGTGCGTGATGGACCTCCTCCTTTCGGGCGGGCATTTCCGCCTCGCTGCGGCGGTAGATGAGATAGACTTTTTCCGCGCCCAGGCGCAATGCCATGCGGCTGGCATCCATTGCCACGTTGCCGCCACCCAGGACAGCCACTTTCTTGCCGTGCCAGAATGGCGTGTCAGCCTCGTTTTCAAGATATGCCTTCATCAGGTTTGCGCGGGTGAGGTATTCATTGGCACTGAACACGCCAATCAGGTTTTCGCCTTCTATGTCCATAAACTTTGGAAGGCCGGCACCTGTGCCTACGAATACTGCGTCGAAGCCATCCTGCGTCATAAGGTCAGACAGCTTCCGTGTCCTTCCCACGCAGTAATTCGTCTCGATTTTCACGCCCAGTTTCTTAAGACCGTCAATTTCATATTGGACGATGGACTTTGGCAGGCGGAATTCAGGGATGCCATAGACCAGGACGCCGCCGCACTTGTGGAATGCCTCGAACATGGTGACGGAATGCCCCGCCTTGGCGCAGTCCGCCGCACAGGTTATGGAGGCGGGACCAGAGCCAATCACGGCAACACGCTTGCCTGTGCTGGGGGCGCAGACAACTGCCTCGTCCAGCCCCTGCTGCCTGGCATAGTCAGCGCAGAAGCGCTCAACACGGCCAATTCCCACTGATTTGTCCGCGTCCTTGAGCAGCTTGCCCATGGTGCAGAATTTCTGGCATTGCTTTTCCTGGGGGCAGACGCGCCCGCACACGGCCGGCAACAGTGATGTTTCCTTGATGATGGACAATGCGCCTTTGAAGTCGCCTTCAGCGGCCTTTGCCAGAAAACCAGGTATGTTGATTGCCACTGGACAGCCCTGCATGCAGGGCTTGCTGGGGCAGTTTATGCAGCGAGCGGCCTCGTTCTTTGCCATTTCGGCAGTAAAGCCCAATGCCACTTCGTTCATATTGTGGGCGCGTATCGCGGGTTCCTGTTCTGGCATGGCTTGAACAGGCAGAGCCATTTTTTCCTTCGGTGTCATATTTCAGATTCCTTTGTAAAGATTGCAGACATGTTCACGGGCGGCGGCCTCGATGGGCTTGAATGCGCCCAGGCGCTTAATCATAAGGTCCCAATCGACCTGGTGCCCGTCGAATTCTGGACCATCAACGCACACGAATTTGGTTTCGCCATCGACGGAGATGCGGCATCCGCCGCACATGCCAGTGCCGTCAATCATGATGGTGTTGAGTGAGACGGTTGTCTTGATGTGGAATGGCTCGGTTGTCTTGGAGCAGAACTTCATCATGATGGGCGGTCCGATTGCGATTACCTCGTCTATGTTGCCTGATTCGCAAAGTTCCTTGAGCGGGTCTGTGACCAGTATGAGGTTGTCCCCAGCGATTGCCCGCATCTCGTCTTCCATCACGAAGAGAGACTTGTTGCGGGCACCCATGATGATGGTTACTTGATTGCCAGCCTCCTTGAGTGCCTTGGCGATTGGGTGCAATGGAGCCAGACCCACGCCGCCGCCTACGCACACCACGCGACCCGCGGGTTCGCCATTGGCGCCGCGTATTGAGGTGGGCTTGCCCAAAGGACCTAATATTGCGGCAATGTAGTCGCCTTCATTGAGTTTTGCCAGCTTGATTGTGCTGGCACCCACAGTCTGGAAAATCAGGGAGATGGTGCCTGCCTTGGCATCAGCGTCCGCAATGGTGAGTGGAATGCGCTCGCCCAGTGCCTCGTCCACCATGAGAATGATGAACTGGCCGGCGCGGCGCTCCTTTGCTATCAATGGTGCCTCGACTTCCATGCGAAACACGTTTTCCGACAATTGCCGCTTTTGTAGAATCTTGTTCATTTATCCTTGCATCCTGTTAGTGCTTTTCTTCAACTTCTTTGAAGCCCCATTAATTTATTGTAGGATGCATTAAAAGCAAGTTAGGGTTATGAACATCAATATTGTCATCTTCTCCTTGATTTTTGCACCGTTGTGTGTAAACTATAAGGAATTGTTGTAAATACTGCACTAATATCTTGTTGGTTTTCTTTTGAATAAGGATGGCTTAATGATTTTTAAATGGACATCGTTTTTTAATAGATGGGGGCAATTTCTGGATCCTCGAAAAAAAAGCCCAAAAGATTGGCAGCCTAACTTGGGAAGTCCAGAAGAAGATGCCCCATGGGAAAAGGCCTATAAAACGTCTGATTTGAACATGCGTTACAAAGGCGAACTACCTTGTGTCCGTTTCTTGGCATTGGCATGTTGGGACGGAAAAAACGAAGGAAACGGCAATTTGAGTGACGTTGACGAACTTGCGCAACAATTGGGGTTCCAATACAACTATTTCACAACCAACCGAAAGCTTTTATGCAAACAATTGAAGAGTATTTTTCGGATTGACCTTTTGTCCGCCCAAAATGGTGACAAACAATATCTCCGCACGCTGCAAATCTATTCGGGAAAAATGTACATACGGTTTGCATCTGCCGTTGCCACGGTCATTAGAAGGTCTGGTGAATGGGAAAGATGGCTGAAAGAAGGTGAACTGGAAAGTCAGCCGGAATTGAGGAATCTTGCGAGTCGATACATACCGAATAATAATGGTGATGACAAGGTTTCATTGCAGGAAATTGCTGATTTTTTCAGAAAACTCATACAATTGCACCTTGACCGCAAGACCGAGTTTACGGTTCCAGACATCCAGCAATACGCACCGGTCACAGACGTGGTCGCCGAGAAGATCATCGTGAAATTAGAAGATGAGGAAGCAGAAGGAGCGGCTCATGCGAAGGTACCAGGGAGGCACAAACTGGCAGAACACAAACTGGCAGAAGTGGAAACT
>JAFZZD010000529.1 GCA_017615955.1 Victivallales bacterium | reverse complement strand
TGCTCACGCACTCGTAGTCGCCGGGTTCCAAGACAACCCTGCCGCCACCGCAGCCATACGCCGCGTCAACGGCCTCCTGTATGGCTATTCCAGTCTTTTCTTTGACAACGAAATCCATAACACTCTATTTGGGTTCAATTGCTATAATAAAGGGCACTGGGGCAAATGCCGCAAGCCTTCTGCGGATTTCATCCACTTCATGCTGCTTCTCCACCAAAGCGGGACGCAGGCTCTTGTATGTGCTGACATGCTTTTCAAAGTTTGCTAGATTACTGCTGTTCGCCTGCTTTGCAAGCCAATTGTCCAGCACTTGAAAACATTCCTCCATGTTTTCCAGATTGCCATTCTGCATCAAGATCACGGTGTTCATGAATGGCACGTTTCTGACAAGCCTGGCAGCCTCATTCAGCGTCTCCCTGACCTTGTCCGCATCCTGCGACAGTCTCTGGCTTGGCGTGTCCAGAACCGCAATGTTAATTCCCATGGCAAGCTCCTCGGCGGTAGCTGTGGCGATTTCCACGCCATCCGCCTTAATTGCGTAGCTGCCACGAGGCAGCCCCTTTATGCGAATCATCTCCCTGTTAAGCCTCTCCGTGACAGGATGGAATGTCTCCAGTGTCCTGTAGTCCGGTGTGCACGGAAACGGAAGGGCCTTGGGCGCGTACTTGAATGAGATGCCATTGTTCCCGCCCTCGTCTGCCATCAGCTCTGACACATCGGCATTCACAGCCGAAATCACTTTCAGTCGCATGCCCTGCCCACTCTGACGTCTCGCCTCAATGGCCACATCCGCAACCAGCCCATCTTCACCCAGGCTCTCCAGTACCAGCGCGGCAATCAGAAGATGCCCAATGCTCTGCGGGTGTACCCTGTCCTCCCCGCACAGATGAAGCTCAGGATGCGCCTTGAGCATTGCGGTGTACGGGGCATGTATCTCCACCAGGCCCAGTTTTCGCTCCGAGGCCAGGCTGCGCACAATTCTGGCGCATTCTGCCAGTCCCGGCTCGTTTGCCTCGACCATGTTGTCTGCCCTGACATCCCCGTACTGGTCGTATCCAGGCGGCGTCATGAGAACCAGCTTTTTGCCGTCCGCCAGAATCATATCTGCAAGACGCTTCTGATTGCAGGCATATCTATCCAGACATTCATGGCGCTTTCTCTGCTCATTCCAGTCTGGATCTGCGGTCTTGTAACTGGAAATGCCCACATCATTGACGCCGAACATCACGAACACGCGGTCCGGTTTCATCGGCATCACATCATATCCCCAGCGCTTGCATCCCTCATTCGTCGAATCACCGCTGACGCCAGCGTTCATAAGCACGACGCCAGATCCAGGATGCCGCAAATCCTCAAACAGCTGAAGATGAAAGACATAGCCTCCACCCATGGTGATGCTGTCCCCCAGAAACACAACACGCTCGCCTTTCGCAAAAGGCCCCACGGCTTCAGCACCTGCCAGCATAACTCAACTCCAAATTATAATGTTCTCTCCACCCTCCCCACTGTCCACTC
>JAFZZD010000528.1 GCA_017615955.1 Victivallales bacterium | reverse complement strand
GGGTCTGCCGAACGGCTGACGCGGGCAAGAATGCCCGCGCACAGGACAGGGCCGCGCGTCAGGCCGCGTGATTGCCGAACGGCTGACGCGGGCAAGAATGCCCGCGCACAGGACGGGGCCGCGCAGGACAACCGCTGCTGGACGTTACTGGGTGTTTGGCTTTTCCTGGGGCAGTCGGGCATTCGCCGCTGTGGGCTTTTCCAACGCCAGGCTGATGCCCCAGGTGCACCCATGGTTCATGTTCTGCGCTATCAGGACTTCATGCTCGCCATGTTTCCAATGCTGCAGGACAAGATGGCTGGCTGGAATGATGGGGTTGCGGGCATGTTCGTCCAGATAAATGGGATTTCCGTCCACAAATACCTTCACATTTCCGTCATAGCCGAGAGCCAGCGACAGATCCAATTCGTCCTCGGCGAAATAACGTGTTCTGAAGAAGCGTACGCCATTCTCCGTGATATGCGCCAGGCGGTCATGGAAAATGCTGAATGGTGGATTGTTCTGCGCTGGCGCGAAAGATAGTCTTCGTGCCTGCGCCGCTGTGATCTCAGCGAGCTTGCATCCGTAAATGGGTTCGCTCAACTGTGCATGCCTGGCATAGTCGCTCCGCGTGAATGGATAGGCGACTGGCTGCATTGCGCAGGCAGGGAGCGAACGTCCTGCCTCGTCCGTGATGTTGCAATATGGATTCTGTCCATAGCCGTATGCGAATGACAATATGCTTTGTGTGCATTTCAGTATGACCTGGCTGCCGTCGAGGATGATGCGGTATGCTAGCGGACGGGCCTCTTCGCCAATGACAAAGCCGTTCGGGCGGCCTGTGCTTTGCAGGGAACCCACCACATTCCTGTAGTGGATATGTAGTTCGTGGAGGCCATGCGCACGGTCGTAGCGCAGCACTGCACGGTTCAGTTCGATTGGTGGCTGAAGGGAGTTCGGCTCATGCAGCAGCGTAGCCATGGCCTCGGCCATTCGGCGGCCAAGGATGAATTGCGATTCCTCGTCAAGATGTATTGCGTCGTCAAGCACCAAGTCTATGGTTGGGACAGTCAGCAGTCCGCGCAGATGATGTGGCATAAGCCGCTGTGCCTCGCGGATGGCGGTCCACGCATATTCGCCCGTCTCGTTGAAGGATAACTGCCGTGCAATTTGCGCCTGTACAATAGGCAGCCTCGGCGCCTTGAGGTCACGCCGTACTGCGCGGAAAAAGTCTAGCGTCGCCTTCTCAAATGTGATCATGCGCTCTGGCGTGGCGTCGGAGCAGCCCTGGTACCAGAGCATTCCTGTCACCCGCCCGCCATTGCGTATGACGCGGCTGATCATGGCACCATAAAGCGAGCCATATCCCTCGCCTTTTGTTGCAGGATTCCACATTGCGATAGACGTGCCCCCGTGGGCACAGGCAATCAGTCCCTGGGGAACGCCAGTCCCGCGCCACCGCTCCAGCGCAAAGGGGAGGCCCGGCTCCGCGCCAGTGCCGTCTGGATTACGCCGTGCGCGGGACGTCACAGGCGGATTAAGCAGGCGGAGATGCGCCGCATGGCGTGACAGCTCCACGCGCCCGATGGGCTCCTGCGCCATGGCCCACTTGTCGTCCATGTAATAGGCGCGGATGGACGGCTCCGTATTCAATCGTTTGCCTGTGATGAAGCCTGTGCCCTGCATATTGGACTGCCCTGCAAGAATCCATACCTCGCCCACCAGCACATCGCGCACAGTGACTGCCTCGCATCCATTGGACAACTCCACTGAATACGGTCCGCCGCATGGAATGCCATTCAAATTGGCGGTGAATTTGCCGTGGGCGGCGTGGCCGCAGTTGGGCAGCTGGAGAATGACTTTTTCGTTTTCATCACGGATGATGGCGGAAATCGCTCCGTCAGAACGGCAGGTCCCAGTGACATTCTGTTCTGAAACACCAGCATCATTTCGGGGCAAGACGCCAGACGGCAGAAGCCCAGTGATAATCTTCATCATGGCACATACTCCTTGGGGAACGGCGGCAAAAGTTCATGCTCCGCCCTCTCGTCATCAGTGGGGATTTCCGCCTGGCGGCGAAGCTCCTCCAACAATTCAGGGGAATAGACGCTTTTGAGAACATCCAATGCCTCCAGCGCATGGTTCTCCATAACCCGATAGCCAGGCGGCAGATGCCACGAGACCTTGATGGGTTCGGTAAGGAAAAACTCAAAGCCAATCCGATGATAGAGGTACACGGCCTTGTGGCTCCAAGTCTGGGTGTGCAGGTATATGTCCGTCTGCGGGCCGACAGAGGGATAAAGGCTCAATGCCTTCGCGACGACCGCCCTGCCAAGCCCCTTTCCCTGATGTCTGGGGTCAGTTGATATCCACTGCAACCAGCTCTTGTGGCCTAGGGAACTCTCCATGAACCAGGCCGTCGCCGTCGCCACGGGCACACCGTCTGCCGTTGTTACAAAAGCGCATCTGCGATGTAGTTCATCCCGAAACGGGTCCCTGTAGTCGTGGTTGAAGTAGGCCAGTGCCTTCTCCTCCGTGGGAAATTCCAGCACGAACGTCTCCAGCCGCGCCCAGTGGATTTCGTCACCGTCCTGATAAAGGCGGTACTGGTAGCCTGGCGGAAGTTCCGGCACCTTGATGGTGGCCAGCTTCTCGCGGCGCATCTTCATGATGAAGCCTTTGTATGGTAATGATTTGTCTAGCATTGTTGTTTTTTCCGCTGGCTGAAGCCAGCGGCTACGATAGTTTATCACCTAAGGATTGTGAGTTTGGGAAGGATGAATGGCACTGGCGGGACGGGCCTCCCGATCCAGCGGCGTCCCAGCGTATTCCAGATGTCGCCGCAGAGTCGAAGAACTAGGCAGTTCCCCTTTGGCTTAAGTGTTCCTGGATGGATGGGGAGCGAGCCATTTCGCCAAAGGCGTGTGCCGAGGTTGCGTCCATTCAGTTCCGCTGCAATGGGCAGGGGGCATGGCGAGATGTCCAGCCAGGTCTCCTCCTGGCATGTTGTGGCGTCGAATACCATTGACACTGCAAGTTCTGAGCAGAAGAAAGGAAAGCCTTGTTCGGAGAGTGAACCAGAGTTCCGTGTCGTTGGCAGTTCCTCAAGTTCGTGACCATCGCCAACGAGGAATGAACCCAGCAGCAACGGCGGTGTGCATACTTGGAGAAGAGGCGTGAAATGGACGCGTATCCCGCGTTTTCTACTCATCCAGGGCGACAGAGGTATGGTCACTGTCAGGACATTCCTGCCTGGATGGCAATGTGACGCCAATTGAACAATCACGTTCTTCGGGTCGAAGAGTTTTTCATGCCGCGCTTCTTCATTGATTGCCATGCCGTTTACCGTCAGTGCGGAGAAGCCTTCACGGTCAAACCAGAGCCGTAAGTTTATAGGAACACGTCCCTTGATTACGAAAGAGCCGCGCAGCGTGACTGTAGGCGTTACATCAGGGTCAAGCGGTTCTGGGAAGAACCCGTCATCGTCCATTGGCCTGAACGAATTGCCCGCCAGATATTCCAGTTCCATTCGCATGACATTGCGGACATCCCCTTCAATGCGCCAGCCAGCAGAGGGCAGCGTGAGCAGGTGTTGGCGCTTCGCGCCGAATATGACGGCGTCTTTTGGCGGCTCGTCCGTTGTCAGCAGTAGCGACTGTGCCTCCTTTAGGGGAATAGCGGATGGGCAGCGCCAGGCACGCCCGTCCTGCAAATCCACGAGACTCCGCAGACGTCCTGACAATGGTCCTGACAGCTGTAGAACCTTGTCGTCAGGGGTGGCGTTTGCCAGGAAGAGGCCGCGCCACTCGCCGTCCTCCCGCAATTGCGCCAGCACGCCGTCATTGTCCTTGCCTTCCAGACGATATTCTGGCGCAAGCATGGAAGCCAGTTCCCCCAGCAGCTGCTCCGCAAAATCAGGTGACACGGGGGACAGCATCACGGCAGGCAACTCCTCGACAGGAAGCGCTGCCGCGCCATGGCGAAGCGGGAAGGTGGGAGCCTCGCCGACGACTACCAGTTTACCACCTCGTTTGGCGAAGGCATTAAGCTGCTGCCATACTGCATCGTCCAGTGCCCAGCATTGCGGGAGTATGATTACCTTGAAGGCGCTCTGCGGAGCCAACAACTTGCCATTGGGTGAGACGGCACTGTCCAGCAGGACATCCTCGAACAGCAATTCGAAGTCGATATGCCCGCGCATCAGAGCATCGAGTGTAGCCAGCATTGCGGGAGCCAGGTCGCCGTGTGGCGGCAGGGGCGTTGTTTCGTTTCTGATGGAAGTGTCCTGTGTGATGTCCGAAAGTGCAAATCTTGCTGACAGCGGGCTGAGTACGGCGAGCCGCGCGGCTGTTTTTCCTCGTCCGTTGAACTCATGGAGGCGATTCAGGTAATCCACAAGGAGGCGATAATGCCTCCAATATGGCTGTGCTGCGTCAAGAGCGCAGGCGTATTTGCGGAAATCGGTCATGTCGTATGGCCTGGCTGGGTTCATTACGTTTATGCCCATGGCATAGAGGAAGTCGTAGGCGATTTTCTGCGCGGAGGGCGCGACGCAGCCGTCCCCCAACTCGCAGACGCCAGAACTTTCGCAGATTGTGTTCCTGGCACCATTATAGCGTGCCACAGACGAGGGGAGTTTGGCGGAATAGATGAGGTTGCGGGGCCAGCCAGGCTTGTTCGGGCACATTCCCGCAGACGTCACGTAGGGATTCTCGCAGTATAGAAAATCCGTGCCTGGCATTTGGAGATGGCGCTGAAGATATTCCACATCGCCTGTGGCGGTTGTCATCAGCCGCTGGCATGAGGGTTCCTCAGGCCAGCAGTGCCCTGAAAGGATCAGTCCGTTTTTACTGCACCACTCGGAAAGCTGCCCCGTGAACGAAGCTGCGAAGCGACGTGCCACGAAGCGCCAGAAGTCATAGCGGAACTGCTCCTGTCCCGAGGCTTCCTCGAAGAGTGTCCAGTATCTTGGCCGGCAGTCATAGCCATATTGCTTGAAAAATGCGTCCTCTAGTCCAGGCGTCCATGGAATGTCGCCTGTGTGGAAAGGGGAGACCATTGTGGGTTCGTCAAAGAAGAAGCCTCGTATCAATGTGCCAAGAGCCTGGGGAAAACGCTTTAGGTACGGCTCGTAGGTGAAGGACATCCATGCACGGACAGCTGCTGGATTCAGCGCGTCGAGGATGCCAGGCTCATTCCATGTGCCGGTCGTTCCCATTGCGGAGAAGAAGTGGTCATCCACAAGCCGCCGTTCCAAGCTGACGATGCGGCAGTCATCTTTCGTGTCATTGACAAAGGGCTTGCCTGGCGGCAGTTCTTGCGGGAGTGTGTGCTCTGCCGAGAAGACGCCAGTCCATACATGGTCCGCCTCATCAGACGGTTGCCATGCTTCGCCAGGTGCCAGCCGCCATTCTCGACGGCGGATTGTGCGCATGCGGTATTGCGGAAATTGTTTGCAGAGATGACCGCCAGCCGCGCCGCTGGGCCAGTTCAGGTCGTCATAGATCCAGAGGCGGAAATCCCGTTTTGGACATTCATTGAGAAGAAAGGCAATGAATCCAAACCACTCCTCCGACAGGAAATCAGGTGCCTCAAGACCAAAATTCGGGTAGAGAAAGACTTCATGCACACCCTTTTCAGCGAAATCATCCAGTTGCCGAAGCGCCTCTGCTTCGTCCAGACGCCCGTTAAGCGTCCACCATGGAATTACGCCTGAAATGTCACCCTTTGTTTTCATTGGCGGAATTAGCGGGATTGAAACGTACGGGATTGCACCAGGCGTATCGGCCATGGCTGTCCTTGAGCTGGAGGCGTATCCAGCATTCCTTGATGTCGTTCTTCAGCTTTAGACGACAGCTGGTGATTTCGCGCTGTCCATCGCCTGGTCCTGTGAAATTGTCGCATACTGCGGAATAGCCACGCCATTTCCAGGAGACGCCGATGACTTCGGTGCATGGCGTGAATTCAGCCTCAAGCACATTGTCATGCAGGGAGATTGAGAGAAGCTGCGGTCCCTGGGTAGCATAGAAGTTCCCGCTGCGGATGGCGCGCCGCACCGCCGCTTGGGAGAGTGGCTCGTCCGTTAGAATCATCGTCCAGCCGCAGAATAGGTCGCGTCGCCCATGCATGTCATCAACCGCAATGGCTCGCATCCAGTGCCCCTCGTCCAGCAGCTCGTCCCAGCACTGCATATTGAAGCCTTTTCCCGCGAAGCGTGTGCCGCTGTTGAACACCTCGATCCCTTCCAGACCACGCAGTGGCATGATGTCCGTGGAGCGGAAGCCGCAGAATGAGGGATGTGCGCAGAAGACGAGGCCGCCAGCAGCCCGCGCAGCGTCGATGCATGACTGTGCCGTGGAGTTCTTGTCTGCGTCTGGTGGAGGAAAGTCCTCGGGAAGCCCCAGTGCCAGCAGATGCCAGTTTTCGCCGCGAGGTCCCATTGGATGCATCTCCATGCCGCTGATGAGCGTCATTCCTCTGGAGTCGTATGTGGACACGGGGTTGGGTAGGGAATGGTCCGTGAAGGCGAGTATGTCGTATCCCTCGTCGGCATAGAGCTTGATGACCTCCGCTGGCGTGAACTGCCCGTCCGATATTGTGGAATGGGTGTGCAGGGAGGCACGATATGCCTTCAGCTGTTGTCCATAGTAGTTGACTGTCATTGACATGGCTTCATCTCTCCAAGCTGTCATTGTGCGAGTGCCTTCAGGAGCTGTGTGTGGAACAGCTCCATTTCCGCAGGCGAATTCTTCTCCATCAGTTTATCCAGATATAATTGCAAAACTATTGGCATTGCAAGGCTTTTCCGCTGGCTAAAAGCCAGCGGCTCCGATAGCTGAAGCCAGCGGCTCCGATAGCTGAAGCCAGCGGCTCCGATAGCTGAAGCCAGCGGCTCCGATAGCTGAAGCCAGCGGCTCCGATAGCTGATGCCAGCGGCTCCGATGGCTGAAGCCAGCGGCTCCGATAGCTGAAGCCAGCGGCTCCGATGGCTTGCTGCTTGGCGCGATAGTTTTGCAATTACCTCATCATGAAGCATTATTTCTGTTCTTTGATTTCCACAAGTGACTGGCAGCTGAAGGCAGGCAGAGTGAAACGCAGCCTGTCGCCAGTTTGGATGAACTTGAGTTCTGTTCCCTCTGGCACAAGGCGCAGGCTTTTAACTGGTCTGGCGATGCGCAGGTCGATGTCAGAGGCTGGGCAGGGTGGCAGATCCTCTATGATTTCCAGTCTGTCGAAGCCCATGGTTGTGCCATCCTCGTTCTTCACCTGACCGCCGCGCAGAATAGTTGGCGCATATAGGAAATGAGCAATGTAGCGGCTTTCCTTTTCCTGGCGGCGGAGATAGAACCTGGCGGTAGAGATCAGGTTTGCGCGCAGGGGTATTTCGTCTCCAAGCAGTTTCCTCAGCGCATTGCGCACAAAGTATTTGAGCGTGGTGGCTCCAGCAGTGCGGTACAGCGTGAACACATCGTGGGCGAAATACAGGATGTTGCCCTTGAGGCTGCCTGCGGAATAGCCAGTCTCCTCGTTGGAGAACGGCGTCTGCCTATGGCTGCTGAAATGGCGGGCGCTGCGCTGGAAATACGGGTCATATACCTTGCCAAGTGAAATGCCGTCCTTGACCTTGAAGCGCAGGGATGCCCCATAGCTGAGGAATGGCGAGGTGGGCAGGTCCTTTGCAAAGTCCTCATTTGCCTGGATGTAGTCTGGCGAGAACTGGCTGCGGCCTTCGATTTCGCCGCCGATGTCAAACTGCGCCTTGCCATCGGCTCCCAGCGCAGAGACACCAGACAACAGCAACTTCCCGCCATCGGCAACGAATTGCCGTATCTTTGAGACCACGTTTGCTGGCAGGTCTTTCACTTCGGGGACTATCAGCAGACGGAAATTCGACAGGTCGTCATCCGGGCATACCAGGTCAAAGGGCAGGTGCTCCTCTAGCAGGAAACGGGACACGCCTTCATCCTGCGGCGCGGAACTTGGCTTGCCCTTGCCCATGACTGCGGCTCCCAGTACGGCGATTTCAGCAGCCGACACGCTGCCTTCGCACCAGGGTTCCCGCTCCTTCACTTCCCTGTACGCTGGCGCAATGAGCCTGTATGTGGAGGCATCCAGTTTCCCTGACGGATGCAGCTGGTCGCCTACGCTGCAACGTGCGCCATTGGCAAGCATTGCAGCACATTCATAGCGCAGTGCATTCGGGTGCTTGAAGCCGCCGAATTCGCCCCAGGCCGTATGGAATTTCCCTGTCATGCCAAGGAATGCCATGTTTCTGCGGCGCAGCCATGCGGCGTTCATCGGGAAGTGGTCATATCCCCAGAAGGCAGTTGGCAGGGATTCAATCTCATAGTGGCTGAAGTACTTGAGCCTTTCAAGGTCATGCAGGTCGCTTACACCATTGTGGTAGATAGGCATGTTCGGGGAAATGGACTTGACTGTCTCGTAGGTGCGCTTGTAGTAGTTCATTAGCACCTGGTGAGCGAAGAACTTGCGGTCTTCCTCCTTTTCGGGATTCAGCCCCTGCTTCCACATGTCCCTGGTGCATTTGGGGCAGCAGCACTGGAGCTGGGTGGTAATATCCAGGAACACGCCGTCCGCGTCAGGGAACATCTGGACTGCTTCGGCAAGCATGTCGCAGAGGAAGTCCAGATATGCGGTGTTGAAGCAAAGGTGGTGGTAGCCAGGCATCAGGTTCGAGCGGCTCCAGCCCGCATAGCGTCCCTCGAAGTCGATGGACATCCAGTCTGGCCTTTCCTGGAATTTTGCTTCGTTAAGGCCAGCGGAAAGATACATTGGCACATTGACGCCAATTTCGTGGCAGGCGTCGATTTGCGCCCGAAGCAGGTTGTATTTCAGGTTGGGGTGCATGGTGCCAACCTTGGTGGGATGGTAGCTCATGCCGTGATGGCACAGTGAGAAGCATGTGATGGAATCCACGCATGCTTCCTGCAGAAGGCTTTGCCAAAGTTGCTTGTCGAATTTGTCTCCTACGGCTGGGATGTCAGGAGACGTGTGAAAATCAAGGTGGATTTGTCTGTAACGCATGTTTGTGTTTGGAGGGTGTTTATGTGGG
>JAFZZD010000527.1 GCA_017615955.1 Victivallales bacterium | reverse complement strand
CGCGCCATTTTCCGGGTCAATCGTCCCCTCGAAATACTCATTCTCTGTGAAGATGGAAAGCTTGCTTCTTCCATAACGCACAAGATCGACTATCTCCGCGTATCGTTCTTTTGCATGGTCTGTATCGCGCAGATTGACACTTGCTTTTTTTCCTGCAAGGCTGGAATGGCATTCTCCTTCTGGCTGTAGAAATAATCCGTGTCATAAATCCACGCCAAAGTCCTGTCCTTGCCCACAAGCGAGCGCATTTCCAGGCTTGTGTTGGGTATGGCGGCAAGCTGTCGTGTCATGGAACGGCGGTCCTCGCCTTTTGCATAGCAGCTCAACGCCATGTAATGCCTGTACAAATCCCTGTCCTCCACCAGCGCGAACCACCAGTACATAGGAACTATGCCCATCTCATTGAAATAGCCGCACCAGATGCCAGACGGCACCTGCTTGACCAGGCTCGCCATGCTGTCCGCATACGAAGATCCGCCATATTCCGTGATGATTAGGGGCTTCTTGTGCCTGATGGCAAAGTCACGGCTGCCGTCCATCATCTTGAACATGCCTTTCGTGCCAGCGCCTAGGGTGTAATACACGTCCGTAGTGAGGAAATCCAACTGGCTTACATTAGCAGTGCGTTCGTCAATGCGATGATAGCCCAGCATCCAGTGGGTCGTGACGGGATGATGGTATCGGTCCACGCTTTTGAAATGCTCTGCCATTTCCCTGTGCCAGTCCGCGATTGTGGGTGTGCGCCTGTAGAATTCTATGTCGGGCCCTGTCAAATCCAATTCGGTGAACAGCTTCCATGCCAGCAGATTCGGGTATGCCGCCCATCGAGCGGCAATGTAGTCCAGCAGTTTCTTCGTGTCCGCCTTTGCGCGGGCGTCGGTATAGTATTCCTCGCATTTGTCCAGATAGCCACCATTGATTTTATTGTAGGGGTTGCGCTTCCATTCAGTGTCATAATGCATCGCCACCTTGCCGTGGTTGTTGATCACAAGGATGATTTTAATGCCGTTTTCCTTGGCAAGCTCCATGATGTAGTCCAACATCCAGGCTCGGTATTGGTTGTAGTGGCCCACGCCATGGAAGCCAGGCGCATCGGGTATCCACTCCAATGCCAGCCACCATGAGCACATCCATACCTCAACCACATTGATGCCGCATTCCCTGTATTTACGGAACAGCCTTGGATACATGGAAAGCCCCTGGTCAAGCCATGGTGAATATGGAGCAACTTCACGATAGCGGTTGTCATAAGGGGAGCGCACATTCATTCCAATGCCTGTAAAAGGCGTTCCATCGCTGTATCTGAAATACTGGCGATGCTGCTCGTCTACTTGCAATACGCCGTGGAAGTCTGGATTTGGCGTTGCCGTGAAAGTCAAGTTACCCAATGACAGTTTTGCGCCGTCAATCTCGCCATTCAATGCGACTTTATATGCGCCTGGTGTTTCAGGGCAATACCTGACCTTGAAGCATGGTGCTCCCCATGGTTGCAGGCACTTTGTCTTGTCCCATTCCTCTTCGTCATACAGGAATGGCTCGTAATAGAAGGCATTTGCCTTGTGGACTGTGCCGTCAGGCGCAGTGATTGTGGCAACAAGGCTTGTCTTCTCCAGGTCAAATGGTGCCTTTGGCCAGCAGTCCAATGCAAAACTGGCCTCCCATACATCGCCCTGCCTTACATTCTGTGTCTGGTTCAAGGAAAGCAATTTTCCAGATGTGGCAAAGCCCTTGTCCACAATGGGTGCCACTTCCGTGACTTGTATTTCGCCGCTGTACTTGCGCTGGTCGCCAGTGTCCAATTCAACAATTACGCCGTATTCAACTGCTTGCGTAAGGCAATTCCAGGGACGTTGATGTCCATGACACTGCCATGCCTGGACGGCTGCCCCGCCAGCCAGGGGCACTGTAATCTTGCGGCTGGCAGGAAAAGGCACTCGTATCTGGCGCCACAGTGCGTCCTGGTCCTTCGCAAACACACTGAGATACAGCCCCTTAGGCAAATCATCCGGCACCTTGAAGACAATGCGCAGGGACGTGGCGTCCTTGGGGATTTGCTCCTGAAATAAGATTTGTGCGCGCTCTGGCAGGTTTAGTTTCAGGCTGTATGGTGCAGCAATGGCCGCCATCGCCCAGAACAATATCAGTAATGCCAGGTGCTTGAACATAAAATTACAAGGGAAGTTGCACTTGCTGGCGACGGCAGCACCAGCACATATACGATATGCTGACAAAATAGCAGGCTGGCAGCCTGGAACGCTCGCCAATGAACACATCCAGCAGAGTGGTCCTGCCGCCAAAGCCCATTGCCCCGATGCCAAGCTGGTTGGCCTCTTTAAGAATGCGCTCCTCCAATGCGGCAAGCTGTGGCTTCGGGCTGCGCTCGCCAATCTTGCGCATAAGCTGGACTTTGCTTTCCTCGTATCCAGTCGCCCTGTCGCCGCCAATCGCCACGCCTAGAATGCCAGGAGCGCAGCCCATGCCCTGTGCATGGCACACCGCATCCAATATGCAGAGGCGCACACCTTCCAAATCACGCCCAGCGTCCAGCCGTGCGTCAGGCAGGCTATATTGCGCCCCCATGTTTTCGGAGCCGCCGCCCTTGAGCATCAGCGTCACATCCAGATGGTCAATATCCGCCTCAATCCAGTGGAAAACAGGACTTCCAATGCCGATGTTTGTCCCAGTATTGACGCCAGAAAGCGTTTCAACGCAGTTCTGCCTGAGTACGCCAGCCGCCGTCGCGCGTGCGACGGCACGCTTCGCTGTTTCCTCAAAAGCACGATGCTCATAGCCCGCAGGTGCCTTTATTGTGAATATGAGTACGCCAGTGTCCTGGCAGATGGGCAGATGACGCTCCTTGGCAAGGGCCGCATTGCGCAGCATG
>JAFZZD010000526.1 GCA_017615955.1 Victivallales bacterium | reverse complement strand
TGTCCCATTTGTCCCATTTGTCCCACCGAGAATGCGGGATTATGAGGGACTGGGTTTCCTTGAGGCGTGAAAGCAACAGGGGCAGGTGGTGGTTCTGGGGCAGAAGCTGCAACAGGCATGTCGATTGCGACAACAGCAGCGAGCGTCTCAAGGGCGGCTGCGGCCATTGGTATCACTGGTGCAACAGGTGCAACTGGATTTTGCCCGACAACAGTGGCCAAAGGCGTCAATGGAACCACATTTGGGGTTTGAGTTCCATGCGTAGTGGATGGCGTCCCCGCTACTGGTGCGACTGGAACAAAGGGCACTGCTGGATTAACAGTAGCCACATGCACGGCCACTGTCGCAGCTTGCAATGGAGACTGCTGTTTTTCCGTTGCTTGTACCTGCACTTGATTATCAACTTGGCATTCATTCAGATTGCCACCCTGATTTTCTGCAGGCACGGCCTGGAGCTGCGCCTCCGCATGATGCCCGTTCAAGTCGGCCATGTCATTTGGTAGCTTCTGCTGGTCCGCATCCGTCAGCTTCAAAACCTGGTCTTTCAGCAATGTGCCAGAAATATTCTCCAACAGCAAATGCACCTCATTTGAGGCTTCCTCAAGTTGAGAAGACATATTGCGCGTCTCTGCCATTGCGTTACGGAAACGCTCAATCTGTTCGGATGTGGGAGCAGAAGAAATCTGATTCTGAGGGGTTGCAACATTTGCGTCATTTACCCCCAAAGGTGCGATGGAGCCAATGTCAGTTATCATTTGCGTTGTCCACGTTTTTCTTTCCAGTGAAGTCTTCCAACTCCACTTCCTGCCTATGTTCCTGTTCCTTAGCCTCTTCGGCAAGCCACATTGCCTTGTGCTCGGATATTTTCATTCGTTCCTTGGAGGCCTTGACGAAGCCAGCCCTGGCTACTTCAGCCTCGTTCTCCTTGGTCTTCAATTCAGCCTGCGCCAGGTTCACATTGTCCGCCTTCAGAGCGCCTTCCTCGTCGATTCGAGCCACGCCTTCCAGCACCCTGTCCAGTTCGTCCCGTGAAATGGAGTGCCCCATGACAGCCTGATAAATCCTGTCCCTGCGCTCCTCCTTGGTGTCCTGGTACTGCTTCAGTTCGTCCTTTCGCTCCTGCAGGGCCTGCTCCGCCTGCCGCACTGCCTGCCTGGCGGCGGACAGCTCCGCGCTGGCGCGGTCTTCGCGCATGGTGCGGATTTTCAACATGCTTTGGAGTGCGTACGCCATGGCCTAGCTCACTGCCTCCTCCAGCATCTTCAAGGTCTCCTCGTAGGTGTTCTTCTCGCGAAGCCCCTGCTTGAGGAACTTGTTCACAGCATCAATCTTGGCGATTGCCTCGTCCGTATCCTTGTCAGCCCCTTTCTGGTATTCACCGATTTTCAGAAGCAGCTCCACTTCCTGGTATTTCGCAAGAATTGTGCGCAGCTTTGCGGCTGCCTTCTTGTGTTCGGGGGTGATTATGGCATTCTGGCAACGGGAGATGGACTGCAAAATGTCAATGGCGGGATAGTGGTTCATCTGCGCCAGTTTTCTGGAGAGGATGATATGCCCGTCCAGAATGGAGCGTGTCTCGTCCGCAATCGGTTCTGTCATGTCATCGCCTTCCACCAGCACGGTGTAGAGCGCCGTGATGGAACCTTTCGCGGAATTGCCAGCCCGCTCCATCAGCTTGGGCAGTTCGGAGAACACACTGGGCGGAAAACCGCGTCTGGTCGGCGGTTCGCCAGCCGCCAGCCCAATCTCACGCTGGGCACGACCAAAACGAGTGACGGAATCCATCAGAAGCAATACCTTCATGCCCTGGTCGCGGAAACTCTCCGCTATGGCCGTGGCTACATACGCAGCCTTCAGGCGCTCCATGGCACTGCGGTCAGATGTGGAACAAACCACAACTGACTTCTTCATGCCTTCCTCACCCAAATCCTTCTCAATGAATTCACGCACTTCACGGCCACGCTCGCCAATCAGCGCCATGACTGTGACCTCGGCCTCGGTATTGCGAATAATCTGAGCCATAAGCGTGGATTTGCCACCGCCAGCAGCCGCGAATATCCCCATACGCTGCCCCTCGCCGCAAGTCAGCATGGCATCCAATGAACGCAGCCCCAGGGAAATGGGCTTGCTTATGACCGTGCGCTCCAGCGGATTCGGCGGGTCCGCATATACTGGATAATAGCCTTCTGGACGCAGAGGGCCTTTCTTGTCCGCATCCAGAGGGCGTCCAAGCCCGTCCACCACGCGCCCAAGCAGGGATTTCCCCACGGGAACCATGTGCACGCGCCGCGTCGGAATCACCTCGGTCTGCGCGGAAATGCCTATCATCTGCCCCAGCACCGTCAGCAATACAGCCTCCTTGGTGAAGCCCACCACCTCGGCCTGTATCTCGTGGTTCTCCCAGGGATTGCGCAAGATGCAAATCTCGCCGATCTTGACGCCTGGCACAGCCGCCTTGATGATGGTACCCACCACCTGTATGACCTTGCCCTTCACGTCAATGGGGCGCACATCCTCCGCCCCCCTGGCCAGGACCTCCATTATGTAGTCGAACGAATTGGGCACTTCAACCTTCCTTCGAGAAATGCTTCTTCAAAGAGGTCTCGATGGCTGCGAGCTGCGTCTCCACAGACGCATCCGCTATGCCGGCCTCTGTCTCTATCATGCAGGCAGTCCCCTTCAAACGGGGGTCCTCCTGCAAGTCTATCTCATTCAGCAAGGGATATTCCGCAAGTATTTCATCCAAACGCTCGCGGACAACGGGAACCATGTCAGGGGCGACCTTGAGTGTGATCTGCCTCTGGTTGCGCACCACTGCATTCATTACCTTGCGCACGATCTGCACCACCAATTCCTTGTCGCCAATCTCCATGATGCATTTTTTCAAGGACTTCATGACCACGTCCACCATCTTGTTCTCAACGGAAGCCATGAATGTGGCGCTTTCATCCAGGAGCTGCAGTTTTCGCTGGGAGATTTCGGCCTTTCCGTCCTCCAGCCCCTTGTCATACCCCTTCTTCTTTTCCTCCTCGAAGGCCTGCCTTGCGGCAACACGGATGTTGTCCGCCTCCGCTTCAGCGGCCTCGATGAGCTGCTGTGCCTGAAGCACTGCGGCCACCTCATCCGCCTTGACCAGGCGCTTCGGCGTCTGGATTTCAAAATCTTTTTTCTTTATGAGCAGCATAATTCGTATGCCTCGGGAAACTTCAATTTCAAAAGGTGCTTGACAAGTTCGATGTTCGATGTGTCACTCAAGTCGAACTTTGAGAAATACGGCAGATACCGAATGGCATCGGGATAAGCCCCAGGATATTCAGCCTTGAGCTGGCGCACCTTGGCACCATCCACCACCGTCTTCCAGCTTTCAGCATGGCCAAGTGCCTTCAGCCACAGCTGAATCTTGTTCATCGTCTCCTTGTCAAGGAGGTAAAGCCTGTTTTCAGGAAGGGAGAAATCCCTCATTTCGCCTCCGGCGGCAAGATAGGCCCGCACTCTAGGCCAAAGCTGCCTGTTGGCGATAAGTTCCCTAGCCTCGTTCAAATCCATGGCAATCAGCCCTCCACCCATTTGCGTTCAGCACCCTTGCGGGATTCAAGATAACGCTTCCATCGCCGTGTACTTTCCGCCTTGCGACCAACCATGGCGAGGGCACGCGTCTCCAAAATGGCCTCCGCACGGGCCAGTTCCGCAGGAAAGTCCGCCATGCGCAGGACATGCAATGCGGTTTCACCACGCCCCTCGGCAAGAAGCAATTCCGCCAGAGCCGCTGCGGACACTCCGTCCCTGGGGTCGTCCTCCACCAATGCCTCCATAAGCACTTTCGCCCGCGAGGGACGGCCATGCCTTACGAAAAGCCAGGCGGCGGTGAGCATGAATTGTCTGGATTCAGGCGTCATTTTTTCGGCACTTCATCTCTGAACACAGTGACCGTGATCTTCTCGTACTGAAGCCCCTCGATGGAATTCCTGACCAGGCTCTTGATCTGCGGAATGAATGCCTCCACATCCGCGTCCCAGCGGCTGCGAATTGCCACGGCCGCCGAACTGGGCAATGCATTCTTCGCAAAGGGGTCGTTTTCAGGCAACACCACATGTACCCGGGCGTCCAGGACACCGTCTATCCCAGAAATCGTGCGGGACAAATCCTGCGCCAGGGCATCCATGAAGCGTATGCGTTCCTCCGTGGGAGAGCTGATCATGCCAGACTTCTTGAACACCTCGGATATTCCCATGTAATTTCTGCGGGGCAGTCCCTTGCTTTCCAGCAGATTGACCGCCTTGGCAAAGTCATTGTTGTCAATGACCACATTCCAGGTATTCTCTTCGCCAGCGACCTTGCGACAGGCAATCCCGCCATCCAGCAATGCCGCCATGACCAGGTTGGCCTGCTTTTCCTCCAGCCGCGAATGCAAAGTGGTCTCAGTCTTGCATCCTGCAAGCAACAGGGCGCACAAAGCAGTGTATTTCAGCAATCCCTTTCCTATCAACATTTTAAAAAGTCCTTGCTACTGGTTCTTGATGAGCGTCTGGATGGCGTTGCTTGTCTTGTCCGCAACCTTTCCCACAATTTCCTGTTGGAAGGACAAGGTTGCCACCTCGTACTGCAACTCGGTCAGATTGCCAATGGTGACGCCACCCTGCGCGTTCATCTCATTCAAGGCCTTGATGCGGTGCAGCAACCCCTGATGATTCTCCTGCGAGGAACGCCACACGGCGGACATCTCGTCCACAAATGGCACGGCATCCGCCTTCTCGACTCCGTCAACGCCCATCGCGGCCTGGAACTTCGCCACGGCGTCAGGATTCGCCACTGGCGCAGTGCCATTGGCAACCTGTGCATCCGACGCAGTTCCAGTCAATTTGACGGAGCGTATCGCCTCCACTATCATTCCATCTGTCATTTCAGCAGATCCCTTGCTAATTGCGCTGCCGCCGGATCAGCCGTCTGACTGGCGGCTATTTTCAACGGCTCCTCGGCCTCCCTGCGCTTATCCATGCGCAGATATGCCATTCCTTTGAACGCCTGCAACATTGCCGACTGCGGGAACTGCACCAGCCCCACATTGTCAATGTAGTCCACAGCCCCCTGGAAATTCAAGGTGCTGATCAGGAAGATTGCCTTGACGGAGGCCAATGCCTCCTGGTCAGGGCGGTACAGATCCAATGCCGCCATTATCTTCAATGCCGACTGGAATCTGTTCCGCCCAATGGCCATTAGGGCAATATTCAACAACAAGCGCGCTTCTTCTGTCTCAAGCTCAAACATCAACGGAAGTTGGATGCAATTGAGCTAAGTGCATCACCCATGTTCTTCTGGATGTTGGTCATTGTTGTCAATGCCAGGTTCCAGGACTGCAAGTCATACTGCAGCTGCTGCAGGTTGGCCTGCACATCAGGATGCTCGTTGTAGTTCTTCAATGACTGCGCAAGACGGTCTTCCATTGCCTTCGCCGAGGCAATCAAGCCCGTATAGACTTCATCGGTGTGGATGAAATCCGCAGTCGCGCCTGAAGTAATCTGGGGATCGTAATCAGTGACATTCGCCGCCGCTGTAACTAGTCCTACTGCCATTTTTGTTTCCTCTCTTGTTTGTTGTTAACTGGTGGAAATACCACCGTTCTATTTACCCTGCGCCCCGTTCTCACGAACCTCGAGACGCAACAACTTCCTCGCCACTATGACGGCCTCCTTCAACCGCTCCGCCTTGGCGTATTCACCTGGAGGCAAACCCTCCTGCAATGCACCCGCCAGGCGCTTGTCCAAGGCAAGCAACACATCATCGTATTGCCTCATCTTCTCAACGCCGTCGGAGCCAGCCAACTCCTTTTCCAATTCCAGAAGCTTCATCATGGCCTCCACTCGAATGTAGTCTTCCCTTTACGGAGAAGAATAAC
>JAFZZD010000054.1 GCA_017615955.1 Victivallales bacterium | reverse complement strand
TAGGCTGGAAAAATGAGCTATGGCTACATAAAAGGAGGCCAGAGTTCAGAATGAGCTTCTCGGAATACTTGCTTAGCACTGGCTCTGAATGGGCTTATCTGCTTGGAATACTACCGCAGTTTGCAAACTCAAAGAAGTGCCCATGGGAGAAGCTGAATGGTAATAATTGGGCAGACATTCTTGCGAAGCAGCCGCAGTTAGCAGACAGATGTCCGTGGGAGAAACTTAACGGCGATAACTGGGTTGACTTGCTTGCGGAGCAGCCAAACTTCGCCGACAGATGCCTATGGGAGAAACTCAACGGCAAGAACTGGGTTGACCTGCTTGTGCAAAAGCCGAAGTTTGCGGACAGGTGTCCATGGGAAAAGCTGGACGGCAATAACTGGACGGACCTGCTTAAGGAACAACCATTGTTTTCAAGCAAATGCCTCTGGGAGAAGCTGAATGGCGACAACTGGGCAAAGCTGCTTCAGGAACAGCCGTACTTTGCGGACAGCTGCCCGTGGGATAAGCTGAATGGCGAGAACTGGGTAGAGCTGCTTAGGAAGCAGCCGCAGTTCAATGACCGTTGCCCATGGGTAGAGATGCGCCAGGGCATGAAATGGGCAAAGCTGCTTCAGGCACAGCCACGGTTCGCGGACAAATGCCCTTGGGATAGGCTGGAAAGCCATGACTGGGCAAACCTGCTTCGGTTGCAGCCGCAGTTTGCGGACAGATGTCCGTGGGAGAAGCTGATTGGTTGGAGCTGGATATGCCTGCTTCAGGCACAGCCGCAGTTCGCGAACAGATGCAATTGGGAAAAGCTTGACGGCGGCGACTGGGCATACCTGCTTCGGGAACAGCCGCAGTTCGCGAACAGATGCAATTGGGAAAAGCTTGACGGCGGCGACTGGGCAAACCTGCTTCGGGAGCAGCCGCAGTTCGCGGATAGGTGCCCATGGGAAAAGCTGGACGAGTGGGACTGGGCACACCTGCTTTCAGAACAGCCGAGGTTCGTGCATAAATGCCCAATACATGACATACTCTCAAAACTGTAGAGACACTTTCAAAATTGGCAAGCGGCACACGCACGACTAGCAGCAATCCCTCTGATAATCAAAATTGTGGAACAAGGGTTTGCGTAACCCTAAGGAGCAACTATATTAAGCTTAACATTACTATTACGGCATATGAGCCATGGAAACACGAGCATGATCACCACCAAAGACTATCTTTCCCTTCTAGAGAACTGGGTCAAATCCACCAAGCGTCATCTTCGTCCGTTGCCGCACGACAAGAACTGCATCTCCTACGGTCCTGGCAACAAGGGGCACTGGGCGCAGCAGACCAACAACACGGCCCTGGGAGCATTTGCCGAGCTGGCCGTCAGCCCCTATACGGACTTTGCGCGCGTGGGGCTTTCGCGGGACGAAACCATGGCGACGGCCCTGGCCCTGCTCCGCTTCACCATTAACGGCCATATTTCTGGCAAGGGTTGCTGCGCCGATGGCGAAAAGTGGGGCCATTCGTGGATATCAAACCTCTGCCTGGAGCGCATGGCGCACTCCTTCGAGAACCTGGAGCCATACACCTCCGCCGAGGACCAGGAGAACTTCCAAAACCTGCTCATCTCCGAATGCGATTGGCTGGTGGACGAATATCCTGTTGTGGCAGGCTTCTGCCCGCCAGAAAACAAGCCCGAGAGCAACATGTGGAACGGGGCCGTCCTATGGCGCACGGCCCTGCGTTACCCCGACGCCCCCCGCGCGGAAGAATACAAGGAGAAAGGGACGCAGTTCCTGCTCAACGCCTGCTCCATGCCGCAGGACGCCGAATCCGAGGAGCTCTACCGAGGCAAGCACCTGAAGGAGTGGCATGTCGGCGCGAACTTCTTCCCGTCACGCGCCTGCAACCACCACGGCTACATGAACGTGGGCTACATCAACATCACCCTCTCCAATCTCGCCATGCTCCACTTCTCGGG
>JAFZZD010000053.1 GCA_017615955.1 Victivallales bacterium | reverse complement strand
GAGGCCTTCTGCTGGTATTTGCACGCCGCCCTGCACCAAGCGCCTTCGCAATGCGGAAGCGGCCTGCCGATCCAGTTCGCCGTTGCCGCTGCTCTTCCTCACAACGATGCGGGCCGGCACATCCGGCAGTGGGGATGGCATCAGCTGCAAGGCGGTATTTCTGATTTGAGCATCACTGGGGCCTGCGGCAATGGCGCGTCTTGCATCCACCAGGTTGATTTCCGGCGGATTCAGCAGAATGCGCCCTCTTTCATCGAACCAGAACGCACCTTCTTCTTCCGCCAGCTGCGTTCTGGCGGGCATTGCCACATTGATGCCCATAAGCGGTTCCAGAAGAATGTCGCCTTCATACCTTGGCAAGGCGTTATTCGCCATTGAGAGCATGGGGGCTGCCTTTGGCTGAAGCGGTACCAAAGCACTCTCCAGGTCCAGGTATTCAAAATCCCTTTTCACTTCGTCATTGACAAACTGCCGAAAGCCATATTGGCAGTCAGGCGTCAATCCAAGAAAAGGGTTCTTCAACTGCATCCAAGCATAAATGCTCTCCTTTACGGAAGCAGCTGAAGAACCAAATCTTTGGTTTTCCGGCAAGAACACCAATGGCTTGCCCGAATTGCCATTGCCCGCCTGTGGCACAAGCAACTCTGACGGCACCTTCATCAGCATTACAGGCACAATGACAAGAGCCAGGAACAGCAGGAGCCAGGCCCAGTCAAGCAACCTGTCCCTCAAGGAAATATCTGCAGTAAGGTCATCTTTCATTCTGTCTAGGGCTGCGGCGCCATTCTAAGGTTGTTTTCCATACGCTCAATGCCAGTGGCCAGGAAAAGCTGCACATTCAGACGCCGTGAGAACGCATATATCTCCACAAGCTGCTCGTAGGGAATGCCCTTCTCCGCAAGGAGCACGAGTATATGCCCGCGATTGGAGGCAATGCCTGTTGTCGCAAGTGCCTCCCTCACAGAACTCTCCATGTCGTCAAGGCTCTTGCGTGTCTCGCCATTGAAGGTATAGACGTACTTGCCCCGTGAATTCGCGCTCCTGTCAAAGGAGACTGTCATTATGTGCTTTTCAGCGGAAATGACCACAGCGTCCTTCAGCAAGGGCAGCTCCACGCTTTGAATGCCAGGCAGATAGACAAAGTTGGTGCGCAGCACAAATATGGCCAGCAGGATGAAGAACAAGTCCACCAGCCCCACCAGCGGCGAGGGCGCAGAATACTTCACCAGTTTTTTCTGCCAGAAAGTCATTTAAGCCCCTCTTCCTTGTCCTGCGCCAGGACACGCTTGTTCATTCTGTCCGCCAGTTCAGGCGATTCCACCAGGAAATTGATCAGTTCCACGGCGGTTTTCTCCATCTCGCCCACGATATTCGTGCAGCTTTCCTGAAGCACGAGATTGTAGAAATGCACGATTGCTCCGCCAGCCAGGCCCATGGCAGTGGTCACCAGCGCAGTTCGTATGTCTCCTGACACCTGCTCCACGCCAAGGGCGACCACGTTGTTGCTGGAGGCGATCTCGCCAAAGAAACTGCGGAGGGACAGCACCGTGCCCAGCAACCCCAGAAGCGGCAGCAACTGGCTTATGCCGGAAATGATGCGCATTCCCTTCTGAAGCCGTGGCACCTCAACAATCGCCGCCTCGTCCGCCGCACGGCGAAGGGCCGCCTCGTCCTTGCTGTCCCTGCTCAGGATTGCCCTGACCACGGAGGCAACCGGCCCGCGTGTATCCTCGCAGATTGCAATCGCCTCTATGGTCTTGCGACTGTCATGAAGCTTGTTCTTAATGCCAAGCAAGAACCCGTCACTGTCGATCTTTATCCTGTGCAGATAGATGAACCTGCGGAAGAAGAGCAGGCTCGCCAGCAGGAAAAGGGCGATGATCACGTAACCTACGCCACCGCACTCGTCCAATAGCTTTTCAATGAAGGAGGTGCTTTCCATGTGTCACCTTGTTTGTTAATTCGACGGCGAGGTACGCTTCGCTAAAGCCGTCGTTACTACCGCTACTCCCAGGCTGTATTGCCCATTATGCCGTCATTGGCAAAGACTGGCTTGCAGCCCAGGTCCTCGACCAGGCAGCGCGTCGCGCACTCTATGCGCTGCAAGTGGTCCGGGATATAGTTCGGGTAGTAGGGGAATGTGTATTGCTCATGGGAGGCTGCGCAGAACACCTCGAACTTGTACTTCTCCGCGTTTTCCTTTTGCTTGGCAAAACGCTTCTTGATCTCCTCAATGGGCGTCAGGTTGCAGGTGCAGCAACTGCACAGGAAGAACACTCCCAGCGTGGGGTCATAGTAGCAGTTATGCCTCTTGACGTAGTCGTATTCCTCGCTGATGCTGTAGTGCATGTCAAGCCCCTCGTTCATGGCGACACCGTCCGCGCCCTTGCAGGAAGTGCTTTGGATTTTGTTCATGTCACCGCCCTTCTGCCTGTCCGCCAGGCTGGGGCCTCCCATTACGCTGGGACGGAATTTACGGCTGTAGCAGCGAGTGCCGCGCTTGATGAGTTCATTCGCCACGGCGGGATTGATGTTCGCCCAGTGGATGACAAAGGGCGGGATCCATGTTTCCTCGCCCGCAAAGCGGATGATCTCGTTCTTCACCAGGTCATAGTCCCGCCCGAACTCCTCCGCGCCAGCCTCCAGGTATGGCCTGTCGGGAAATTCGCTGTAGGCGTGGAATGAAAGTTTCAGCCAGTCCGAATTGTCAATGAACTCGCTCTTCCAGATGTCAGGCATGTCGCTGAGCACGAATTCATGGTGGTCATTGTGGAAGAAGCAGTTCAGCGTGACCTTGAAACCCAGCTTGTCGTGTATGGCCTTCAGCCCCTTCAGGTAGAAGTGGTCGAATGCGCGCTGCGGGCGCTCCTTGGCCAGGTCAGTGAAAAGGAAGCTATGGTCGTCAATGTAGAAATTGCAACGGCGGAATGACTTCTTGTCCCACACCAGCGTGATTGTCTGTGAATAGATGCCGAATGGCGTGAGCACGGAGGCAGTCACATCGTTGAACTTCTGCGTCAGCTCGATTTCCGCACGGAAAATACGGCCCTCCATCTCGGCGGGAACTCCGTTCACCTTGACGGGACGGCCGTATTCCGATATGCCTTCAATCTGGACTGTGAGACCCTTGTCAGTCTCCTTTCCATGCAGGTGGTTCAGCACCGCGCCTTGCCTGAAGTTGGTGATATCCAGCATTGCAGTCCCTCCATGCGATCACAGGATGGACACAGCCGCGTCGATTATGACGTCGGAGGCGTTCACTGCGGATGTGTTGGTACCAGGCTGCACTTCGTAGCCGCCGCGGGCAAAGCATTCCTTCATGGGCGTGTAGCCGGTCGGGGACTGCGCCAGCTCAATCGGGAACGTGAATCTGTAGTTCGACTTGGCGCGGACTGCGCGGCCAATGCCATTGAAGGGTTCGCCAGGCAGGGACACCATCACCAGCTCCTTGCCGAACGCGAAGGATGTGAAGCGTGCCTTGTGTGAAGGAGTGCTGTTCTTCTGCCCGTCCAGCGCCCTCTTTGCGAAATAGCGCAGCGCGGCTGGCACCTTGTTCGCCAGGTCCTGGCTTTCAAAGTCGCCTTCCTTCTTGATGTCCGGAACGGTGTCCAGGATATGCTGTGCGGCGGCGATTTCCTCTGGGGAGAGGATGCGGTGCGGAATATCCACCACTGTGTTCTTGATGGTGACCTCGTCGAAGTTCAGGGGCTGGAGGTTCGGCAGCGCGTCCAGAATGATGCGGGCGTAACCACGGCCAATGCGGTTCGCCTCGAAGTAGCCTGTCTGCTTGATGTCCTGTCTGAAGTCGAAGTGGTTGATGTCACCAGATGCGTCGTCGATGGTCAGCACTGGGATGCTCTCCTTCAGTTCGTTCTGGATTGCCAGGGTCATTCTGCCTGGCCAGTCAGCTGAAACCAGATTGCCGCCGATGGTGTCCGCATGGTTTGCGATGTTGCAGACCAATGCGGCTATGCGCCCGCCCTGCCTGACCGCCAGGATGCCGATGGTGCGGTCCAGTTCGCTTTCAGGCCTGTCGATGTTGGGATTGCGCCAGCCTGGATTGGTGACGATGTTGCCATCCTTCATGAAATAGCGGCGCACGAATGCGTATGGGTTGTTATAGACCGTGGTGGCCTCCAGCGTGGCGGGCTGCAGGTTCAGGAAGCCCCTCTTCAGGCCGCGGATGGTGGCGCTGACGATGATGTCCGCTGCAATCTTTGTGCGTTCGTCCCAGGTTTCCTTCTTGGGGAATTCCGGTCCGGTGTGCGTATGGATTGCGGAGAGGATGATATTGTCATTCAATTCTCCGAACTCCGCCTTCAATGCCTCCTGCAATGTCTCGTACAGGGAGGGGCGAATGCTGCAAAGGTCGTATGTGACCAAAGCGAAGCGCTTTCCATTGCACTCCATGGCCAGCACCTTGCAGTACAAGTCATCGTATGTACCCTCGTTTGGACGTTTGTTGAAGTAACCTGCCAGCCCCACGCCTACTGGAGGTGTGATGATTTCCTGAGCATAACCTACATTGAACATGTTTCGTCTCCTTGTAAAATTAAATTGCCTTGTTTTGGGTTAATGACAAAATTTTGGCATAATATATACAGGGCATTATCCAATTCAACCACAGGAAAACATTTTGTGCACGGCCCAAAAAACTTTTTCAAGGATATTGACACACGTTGTGAACATTGGTATAATTACGCAAAATATGCAGTATCACAACATGACATACACGTAGGAGACACTAATGAGAAAGAACTTCACTTTGATCGAGCTGCTGGTGGTCATCGCCATAATCGCGATACTGGCGGCAATGCTGCTGCCCGCATTGAGCAAGGCGCGCGAAAAGGCCCGCAACACATCCTGCATCAACAACCTGAAGCAAGTGGGCCTGGGACTGCACATGTACGCCAACGACCATGAGGACAATGTGGCAGTATGGGGCAGAACCCTGCACGGATGGGGCACCAATGGGCTGGATTACACAAAGACCTGTTACTCATTGGGCACATTCCTGATGGCAAGGCTCAACTACCTTGACAGGAACACGCGCAGAGGAAGCAGCGACGTATGCGGCCCCGTCTGCAGCGCATACAGAAAACCAGCAAGCAACAATGCTGTCCGCTACATGGACAACTATCCTTTCAATTCACATGGCGCGGAGGAGAATGGCAGCGTCTATGATGCAACGAAAGGCGTGACTTCTGGCATAAGCATGACATCCACAGGGGCACATACCGGCGGCAAGGCATTGAAGAGCACACTGCTGAAAAACCCATCAGGCGTCATGATGTCCTCCTGCATGAACTATTGTGTGGCGGTTATGTTTCATTACCCCAACTTCCCCAGCGTGAACTTTGACGGTTCGGCGCAGACCCGCAAGGACACTGGAACCGTAAAGTCATACGTCTTGAGCAAGGCTCCTGAAGAAGACAGCAGCTTTTTCTACAGCACACCGCAATCGACGAACCCCATTTCATATAAGATTGGAAGCCTTCAGTAATTTTAACTAAAATAAGGAGAAAACATAATGCGTATTTTCGCACTTGCATTCATGACACTTCTAGCCTGCGCCTTCGCGGCAGAGAAGAATGACTTTAGCATAACCGAGGCAGACAAGAAACTAATCGCCCCAGGTGAAAGCATCAATTTCAAAATCAAGATCGAGAATATGGAAGGCTACAAGGCCAAGGCCTGGTATGTCATGTTCAAAAAGCCAGACGTGCCGGAAGGCGCAGCCGAGGCACTTGGCAAGAAATACACTGGAAAGAACCCAGCCTGGAGCTACGCCAGGATATACGAGGCATGGTTCAACAAGGACACACTGGACCAGACCGAGCGCACACTCACGCTCAAGACCAGCCCCAAATGGCTGCCAGGCGACTACAAGGTGAGAATCCAGCTCATCTTCAGGCAAACCCCGCCAGACACCAAAACCGACAAATACGTGAGCAAGGACCTCATCTTCACCATCCAGCCACCTGAAGAGAAGAAGGCTGAATAAGCATTGGGAGCACGAGGCACAGCCCAGCGGATAAAGTTCTGTGCGCGGGCGTTTTCGCCCGCGTTTTAAGTTCGGCCCCCGCATTAATCGACAAAGGAGCAAAAATGCGCCATACCCTGTTTTTCCTGTTTGCAATCCTGTTCTGCATCAGCGCCATTGAACTTCCCTACAACAACGCAGTCCCCAAGATGGACGGCAAACTGGACGACAGCTGCTGGGAGGCGCAGGAATGGCATTCAGGCTTCACAGTGGTGCAAAGCGGCGCAAAGCCCTCCACCGACACTCGCTTCAAATTCTTCCACAATGGGGACTGCGTATATTTTGCGCTGGAGGCAAGCGAGCCAAACATGGCAAAGCTGAAGACTGCGCCAGTCAGCTTCGATGAAGCAGCGATCTTCACCAACGACTCATTTGAGATATTCTTCAGCCCCGACCCCAAAAAGCAGGTATTCTACCACATCCTGGCCGATACACGCGGGCAGAAGTCGGACTATATGCATGCCGACAACAATGCTGGCGGCTACAAGTCATATTCCATCTGGGACAGTGCCGCCCAAATCAAGGCAGACAAGCAGGCGGACAAGTGGACCATGGAATTGGCATTGCCTCTGGGCACCATGACGCTATCTCCTGGCAAGTGGAGCTTCAACGTAATCCGCAACAGATACTGCGGCGCAAAGCGTGAGTTCGCCACATTCTCACCTAATCCACACTCCCTCAATGCAAGGCCAGAGACATTTGCGGAACTGGAACCCGCGAATCTGGACTTGGGCAAGTACATCTGCAGCCCCAGCGGCATAAAGGCCACCTACAAGATGGAGAATGGCCTTGGCACCGCAAAGGTAAGTATGAGGATTGGAAACAATGACAAGACGCTGCGCATATTCCGCATCAAGGCCAGGCTCCTTTCACTCCAGGGACAGGAACTAGTCTGCAAGGAGGCATACTCTGGGGTAGGCGCCGCCAGCTCCGAGGAAGTCTCCATCTCATTCGACAACGTGAAGCAAGGCGAATACCTGCTGGACTGCGAGTTCTACGACAACCGCCGCCAGCCCTGTCTGCTGGCAAAGCAAAGGCAGGAGCTGACGCTGGAATATGTGCCCATGAGCATAACGCTGCTGTCCCCCTGCTACAGGAACAACCTGTACGCCTCCATGCCTGACCACACCATAGAGGCGCAGATCAACTTCAGAGAATATTTGGGCAAGCCATTTGAGGTGTCCTTACTTGACGAGGCAGGCAAGACACTAAAATCCATCCCGTTCAAAGGCGCAAAGGCCATGCAGACCGCTAAGTTCGACGGCAAGGCACTGCCTGAAGGAAAATACACACTGCAGGCAAAATGCGAAAACGCCAAGACCAGCGTGACCATACGCAAATTGCCACCCCACAAGGGCGAGGTCTGGCTGGACAAGGCTGGCGTCACCTACGTGGATGGCAAACCATTCTTCCCCTTCGGGTGGTATGGGCACGATGACGTGGACATGCCAAAGCCATACCTGAACTCAATTCTGGACACGTCCAATTTCTCCACCATGGAATACATGGACCGCGTCTTCAAGAAGCGGGCGGCATATCCAGAACTTATGATGGTCTTCCCCTACCAGGAATTCAATCCACAGGGGAGCTGGAAGGTATTCAGCTTCAAGAACCGGCACGGCTCCATGACAGCAGAACAAAAGGAACTGCTGACGCGCAACATCAAGCTGCTGCGGGACCAGCCAAACCTGCTGGGATACTACATGGCGGACGAGCCAGAGAACCAAGGTACCAACCCGCTGTGGCTTCAGGAAGTGTATGAGATGATACGGGAGCTGGATCCATGGCATCCCTGCATCATGCTGAACTGGGGCGTGGCCGGCATACAGAAATACTACAAGGCATGCGACATACTCATGCCAGACTGCTATCCCACGTACTACATAAACGGCACCACCAGCAAGAAGCGCAGCTGCTCTTCCACCTGGGCAAAGACCTCCACAGCCCTGCGCCCTGCATGGCAGATGCCGCAGGTGGCGTCATGGCCAGCCTACAACAAAAGCGGTGTCAAGGGCGTGCCGCCGAACTACGATGAAATCCGCTCCCAGTTCTTCCAGGCATTAATTCACAATGTGAAGGGCTTCAACATGTATGCATACTTCGAGGCCGTGCGCTTCCCAGTGCTTTACATGGGAGGCGAGGCAATGGGTCTGACCATGATGCAGCTGAAGAACTATCTTCTGCCCAACACCAACAAGAACGCCCTGCGCGTCAAAACCACGCCAGACATGCCAGATTTCCAGGCTGGCTTAAAGATTTCTGGCGGGCGCATTGCCATTATCGCCGTGAACACCGAAATGAAAGAGGTCAAGGCGGACTTCATCGTGACAGTGCCAGTGGGAGACACGCTCTACGTTGCAGGCGAAAACCGAGAAGTCAAGTTGCAGAAAGGCAAGTTCAACGACTCTTTCGCTCCTGGAGAAACGCATATCTACCTGAACAGCAAGAAGGACGCGGATGCCGTGCCTGGCGTGGCGGAGACAAAGGCCGCCATCGAGGCGGCAAGGCAAGCCCGCAAGAAGCCAGGCAACCTGATCGGCATGGGCGAACTGCTGGTGGCGGACCACATCGAACTCAGCGCCGGCAAACTGCCCCCAAATGCGCCAAAACTCTCCGCATCCAGCGACCATCACAACTACTTCGCCACAAAGAAGACCAGCTCACTATACTATCTTGTAGATGGCATACTGGATCCCAAACGCCCTGAATATGCATGGGGACCAGAATTTAAGGACAAGCAGCCATGGCTGGAAGTCAAGCTGCCAGAACCTGCCACGCTGGGCACGCTGAAACTGTACACGCCCAGAGGCAATGTGGAAGAGGGACACGTGCTGGTAAACGGCAAGACCATTCCTTTCAAGAACAGCAAGAAACTGACTGAAGGACGGGACAATGTGGTCATAGACGTGGACTTGCAGGGCGAAAAAAGCGACACTGTCCGTATCGTCTTCACCAAATACAACATAAAGGTGTTCGCCACCACGCCAGAATGGCGCATGCTCTCGGAGATTGAACTGTATGCAAAGTAAAATCACTGCCATTTTGAAGAAAAGCTACATTTATTGTAGTATTTTGCTACTTTCATTTTGCGTTTTTGGAGAACAAATGAATAACAAAATCACATTGCCCGACAATCCAAAAATCTACGAAACAGAGGCTGCCGCGCAGTTGCAGGAATACATTCCGCAGCTGGCGGGCACACTGAAGGTGGAAGGCAAGAAGGCGCATTTCTTCATAGGCGATACAGCCGAGGCCCGCAAGCAGGAGATTTTCTGCGACAAGATGGAGGAGGAGGCCTGGAGCATCACCGCAAATGAAAAGGGCCAGATCTTCCTTTGCGGCGGCGGCACAAGAGGCACTCTTTACGCTACCACGCATTTTCTTGAGGACAAGATGGGAATGCACTGGCTCACTCCAACGGACGAATATCTGCCTGAAAAGAAGGCGACTATCGACCTGGAGCAATTCGCCCTGAAAGGCAAGCCATATTTCAGGATTCGCGATGTGTATCGCGCTCCAAAGCCAGCCCAGGACAAGGGACGCTTCGTCATGCACATGCGCCTAAACATGGAAGGAGAATGGCCTCTCATAGACCCCAAATATGGCGGCGGCATCAACTATGGCTCACCCTCCCATTGCCACACCATCGAAACTGGGTACTTTCCCGCAAAGCAGTATTTCAAGGAGCATCCCGAATACTATTCGCTGATAGACGGCAAGCGCAACAGCAGCATGTGGTTCGGGCAGATCTGCGTGTCCCGTCCTGGCCTTGTTGAGGAATTCATTGAAAAACTGAAGGCATTCATCTTGGCTGATGAGGCAGAGGCGGCGAAGACTGGCCAGCCCGCGCCATGGATCTATGACATTTCACTTAACGACAGCCGCGGCTTCTGCCAATGCCCTGAATGCGCGGAGCGAGTGAAGAAATATGGCGAGAGCGGCGCATTCTTGATGGTGCTGAATCCCATTGCGGAGGCACTGAAGAAATTCCGTCCAAACTATTTCCTTCAGACACTGGCGTACTTTGCCACGACGGAACCGCCAAAGGGCGGCATCGTGGCGGCGGACAACCTCCTCATCCGCACCTGCAACGCAGCGACTTTCCTCCACGAGAAAATCGATTCCGACTTAAACGACACCTTCAGGAAGCAGGTTCAGGGATGGGCAAAGGTTTCCAACGTCCTATGCCCGTGGGAATATTCCATCACATACGGCGCCAACGGCTCAAAACTGCCCTACCCCAGCGAATTCAACATTGGCGAGAACATCCGCTTCTATACGAAGAACAAGGCAATCGGCATGTTCTTCGAGCATGAGAATCCCGATTCAGCAGACATGTACGACCTGAAGGTCTATATGGAGGCAAAGCTGCTGGAAAACCCGTTCCAGGACGAAATGGCGCTTATGCAGAATTTCTGCAACATGTTCTACGGCAAAGCCGCGCCGCATATCCTAAAGTACAGGCTGCTGTTGCGTGAAGCCGCCTTCAAGAACAAAGCCGATGTCCATTTCTTCTTCCCATTCGCGCTGGACTTCAGGTACATCGGCTGGAAAGAAATGGTGGCTATGCAGCAATGCATAGATGAGGCATTGAAGGCGGTGGATGGAAACGAACTGCTTACAAAGCGGGTGGCCCATGCCGCAAACACGCTGGACTTTGCGCTGGTATGCAACCTCTCATGGTGGTACAGGCTTCAGGCCGCGCAGGCTGGCCAGGCTGACTTGCACCAGCAGCTGTTCGCCAAGTCAAACCAGCGCTTCTTCAGCGCATGGGAAGGCTTCTGCGCGGAATTGAAGGAAAAGGAAGGCAGGAGTGTCTCCGCCAAGAACCGCAAGGGCATGGAAAGACTCAAGCAGAAAGCAGCCAAGAAATTCAGACTCCTGCCACAATCAAAGGGACAGCTTGCCCTTACGCCGGACATATTCGCCACCAGCGACGAGGGTTCACGCTGGATTGAGAACAGCCATGTGCCCGCAGGAGTTTACCTCCAGGTCAAACCACAGTTCACCAAGGTCAGCGAGGGCGCGGATCCTTCTGCATACGCCTCACAGGACAGCGCACAAGCCGACATGCGCAAGCTGCTGCTGGAGGTCAGGGACTACAACTTCGAGAACCTGAAAGACATCTCGCTGGCGAAAATGACTGTTGACGCAAAATCCCTGTCATCTGACAAGGACTTCACGCCAGTGACCATTAAGAACGTGCCATTCAGGCAAGGACGCCCAATCTTCTCCATCTGCAACCGCAAGACCGTCAGCTTCAGGCTGGACTTCCTCAAGGACTATTTCACAGGGGACACAGCGGACATCACCATCTACCTCCGCCTGAAGGACAAACTGGAAATATCCCACGTCATCATAACCCCACACCAAACCCATTAAACGCAGAGACGCTTTTTTAACGCAGAGGCGCAAAGACGCAGAGGCGCAGAGATTTTTATTTTTTTAAGATTTGGCAAGAAAATCTATGCTTGCCACGTCTTGATAAAGAATAAAAATCTCT
>JAFZZD010000525.1 GCA_017615955.1 Victivallales bacterium | reverse complement strand
GCGTACTTTTGCGCTATTGCCATGCCTGTTGCAAATCGCTATAGTGGCACGTCCCTTGCATGAGGCGCACCTTTGGTGCGACGGTGAGGACGCCGTCGCTACTACGGACTATCGCAAGGCGCACAACTAGTGCGTTACCAGCCCAATTATCGGATAACTGTGTGTTTCTTAATATCAATAATTGCAATCATGTAATTAACAATTATACTACTTCAACCTGAATGAAAGATTGACAGACTAGCATAAGGAAGATAATATGTCACAAATTTGGATAGTGAGTGGTGTCACATCGAACAGCACTACTGTAAATGACGGTGATGATTTGTATGTTTATAGCGGCGGCACGGCGAACAGTACAACTGTGAATGATGGTGGCGATTTGCATGTTTACAGCGGGGGAACCGCTAGCAGCACCCTCGTAAATGACGGTGGGGCGCTTTGGGTGGAATCTGGCGGCACAGCAACTGAAATTCACATATCACAAGGTGGAGAATTGGTAATTTATATGGCCCCAGGTACTTATGTTCAAGGCATTTCATTGTCCTCATGCTTTGAAGTCATAGATGGCTTTGCTTCGGGATTGGTCATCAATCCAGGCATCTACATCAATGTCGAATCTGGGGGAACTGCAATCAATACCATTGTTAGTGGATATAATGAAAACGATGACTGGAGGCCTGGATATTTGATGGTCAATGGTGGATGTGTGTATAACACTATAGCTGACGCCTATTGCGTATTCAGTGTTTCTGGTGGAGGTACAGTGCATAGCACGACGATTAGGCCGGATGGGCGTCTGGAGGTTTATAGCGGTGGTACGGCAAATGATACCATTGTTCACTCCCAGTGGTGCGGTTTTGATGGGTTACATGTGTTTAGTGGCGGAACTGCCAACAGGAACACAGTTGAAAAGGAAGGGCTTATGACGGTGTATGAGGAAGGCGTGGCCAACAGCACTGTCGTTACCTCGCGGGGGTGTCTGATTGGCTATGGAGAAATCAATGGTTTGACAATCAATTCTTCTGGCTATGCATACATTTATGGTGGTGCCGTCTTTTCTGGAAGCATAGACCTGTATGACGCATCACAAATCTATGTAGTGGAAGATGGAATTGATGCGTCAAATGCAATATTCAATTTCCACGTTGAAACGCATAAGACCGATGATGACTTCTTCGTAAGCATACCCTGGTATAATGAAGATTATGTCGGTGTAAGGGGAGTGCAAGGCGGCACATTCGTCATCACTGTGGACTCATCGCAGGATTATGGTATTTACAAGATTGCCCAAGGCGCAGCAGCATTCAATAAGACAATTACCCTGAAAAACGAAAGTGGCGCGGAATTGGGTGTGATGACGGTGAATGGGGACATGCTTGTCTCCGATGGCGTTGGCTATGCCTTGAGGCAGAGCGACGGCAATCTGACCTTGCGCATTTCAGGCAGTGGCGGCAACACGTCTGACTGGACGGCGCCAGTCCTTGGTGACTGGATTGAGGCGAATGTGGAGGAAGCCAATGTCACTGTAACTTGGGACGCTGCCAGCGACAATGTGGGCGTGCTTGGATACCAGTTCCGCTACGGCACATCCAGAACATTGAATGGCAACGGTGTCACGGTGGAAGGCACATCATACCAGCTCTCTGGGCTGGACGAGGGCATCTACTACTGCCAGATACGCGCATTTGATGCGGCAGGGAACTATTCCGAGTGGAGCGATGTCGAGCGTTTTGCGGTGGGCGACTTCTTGCCTGTCTATGTCCAGTACAGCGTTCCTCAGGCTGAATACATGTATGGCTGCACAGCAACGGTCATTGGAATGATGCTGGGGTACTATGACCGCTTTGGCTATATGGGATATGACGTCTCCAACCTGATTGAAGGCACGGCGGAGATTAATGCCCGCGGTCTTGACGGCAACGCATACGACATGGATGCGTTTGACACGGTCTTGGGGCGGGCGATTGCCTCGCCTGAATACGTCTCAAGGTTTGTGGACGCCACTCCCGCGCATGAATATCCATATACATTTGTGGGGAATACCACTGAATTGAATGTCTCGGCGTGGAACTGCATAGCCGACTATCTTGGCACGGGCCAGTACTGGCGCGGAAATGAGGATCTTTCCACATCCTTGTATTACGACAGCCTTGAGGACATCAGCCAGTACGATTTCACAGAACATCGTTCAGGAGGCGGCATTTCCGTGGATGTGCCTGCAAAATACTCCGACCTGCTTTATGGCCTCTCCATGTATGTCCAGCAGGCGGGCTACCAATTGGATACGGCTGCGACAATGACAGTATTGACCGACAACAACGGCGGCAGCTTCAGTTTCGATGACTACATGAGCGAGATTGACTCGGGACGCCTGGTCATGGTCAGCGTGGAGGGCCATTCCATGCTCGGCTATGGATATGATCCTCTGACAAATGAAATCATCTTCGATGACACTTACAGGCATGATTGCCGAATGGAGTGGGGAGGCGTATATTATTATAGCAATGCCTGGCGTGAAATGCAGTCTGTCACAATAGTTCAGTTTGACACCACAAACCTTTCTGCGAAGGAGGCTCCAGATGGCCAAGTTCACAGCGGTGTCGTTGTAAGTTCTGGTGTGCTTGAGATTTGGAACGGTGACGTAGCGAATGACACGACCGTCATGGCTGGCGGAGAGGCTTTCGTCTATCAGGGCGGCATGGCAAGTGGCATGATTGTAGCTGCTGAAGGATATCTTGATGTCGATGGTGGTGTGGTGAGTGACACTACAGTGAATCAGGATGGTGAACTTCGTGTCCATGACGGTGGAATAGCCAATTATACTATCGTAAACTATGATGGATACATGGGCGTATTGGAAGGGGGAGTGGCAAATTACACTACCGTCAACGGCATTTACACCAGCGGTGGGTATGACATCAATGGGCGGTTTCATGTAGGTGGGGGAACTGCAAATAGCACCACTGTCAATGCATACGGCTGGCTGGAACTAGATGTAAGTGGAACAGCAAATGACACCATTGTCAATTCGTCCGCTGGCATTGATGTGTATGGAATTGCGAACAGGACCACCCTCAATTCTGGTGGTTACATGTATGTCGGGGAAGAAGGTACAGCCAACGGCGTCATCATCAACCAAGGTGCTTATGTTCAGTTTTGTGGAACAGCCATTGACGTTGTTGAAAATGGCGGCATGGTAGATGTGGTGGAGGGCGCACATGTTACATTTGCGTCAAATGTGATTAGCGGTGTTGTGCTTGAAGGCTGCAGTACAACAATTCATTCAGGCACGATAGCAAGTGATGTGTCAATTGTCGAGGGTACTGCTGAAATTTTTGATGGTGGGGTTTTGAACGGCGGAACAGCTTCCAGCGACAGTGTTATTTATGTGTATGAGGGTGGGCTTGTTGAAAACGTTTCAGCTTTTGCAAGTAACTGGACCGATGGTGATGGCCGTTATCATTTCTTGAGTGGAAGTATTATTGTTTCAGGTGGCGTGGCCAACGATAACACTTTGATTGATGGTGGCGAAACTTACCTTGAGAGCGGTGGTGTGGCCAATAGGACGAGGGTGGCTTCAGGTGCGGAACTTTATGTTGCCGGAGGTGGAATCGCCAATGACACCATTGTGAATAATAATGGCCAGATTGATATTTCTGAAGCAGGAACCGCCAATGCCACCATGGTGAGCGGCGGCGGTACTATGTCCATCTACTCAAGTGGTGTTGCCAATGGCACCATCATGAGCACTGGTGGCTGTGTGAATGTTAATAGTGGAGGCATAGCCAATGGCATTGCAGCTTCTGGCGGTTGGGTGAATGTAAGCAGCGGCGGCGTGGTCTCCAGCGCGATTATAGGCAGCGGGGCCTCCATGAGTCTGCGCGAGGGGGCCATTGCCTACGATTTGACGGTCGAGCAGGGCGGCATAGTCTATAGCTGGCCGCTTGGATATATGCGTGGCGTTCTTACCATCGGCGGGCGTGTGCAGGACATCAGCGGAAATGGCATTGTTGGCGTGTCAAGCTACATCTTCAATGTCCAGACGCAGCTGGGTGATGCGTTCCTGTCCTTTAGTAGCGGCGGCATTGCCGCGAATGCCAATATCACCATAGACGTTGGCAACGCATGGGGAAACTATACCCTTGTCAAAGGCAGTCTGGGCAACCTTTCCTCTGCGACAATCACGGTGAAAAGCGGAGAATACAGCACTGCAATTTCAGCAAACGGCAGTGCAACGCTGGGCGATGGTCGGAATGTCAGACTTACCAAGGGAACGAATGCCTGGAACCTTGCCGTGACAGGAACTGACAATACACCGCCACTGACACCAGCAAATCTCACATCAAGCATAGAAGAAAACATGCTGAACATCAGCTGGGAAGCCGTTCAGGATTTCTCAGGCGTCAAATATGAAATGGAATATTCGCGTAACGAGGACTTCTCCAATTCAAGCAGCAAACTGTTTGCCTCGCCCAACGCCAGTCTGTCATTGTCCAACGGAACCTGGCATTGGCGTCTCCGCAGTGTGGATGGAGCGGGAAATACATCTCCATGGACTAATTGGAGCGACGCGGTAATAGACTTCAGCAAGAGGCTTGAAGGCGAATTGACCGCCACTGAAACTGCATATTCCGATGTGACCCTGGCCCAGGGGACCTCAATTAAAGCATACTATCCTGGCTGCGTGCAGTTGCCAACAGGAGAGTACACGGTCACATTGCTCGGCGACAATGCATTGAGTTGCTCCAGCATAAGAAATGCGGCTATTCTGTTCGGCGATGATGCCTATTGGGGAGACTTCTGCGATGGCATAGTCACATTTGAGGGAACAAATATCACCCTTCATTCCGATGTTTCAAACTGCATTACCGCCGCTGGCATAAAGGGCAATAACCTGACAGTGAACTTCAATGGGGCTGCTTCTGGAGCGGAAAGCATCGTGTTTGAGGCCTCGAATGGCTCTTATGGACCAGGCAACTTCGCAACAGGCGTTCAAGCCGCTGGCAATCTGACTGTAAACGGCGATTTTGGCGGAACAATAACAGGTGTTCTTGACTGCCGAGGCCTTAATGAAAACCGTTCTGGGCGGATGACTGGCTTTGACGCTGAAGGGGATTTGGTTTTCAATGGCGGCATGGACGGGCAAATATATCTTGCCGGATATGCCTGCGCTGGCAGTGACGCATACGGACTTTATGCTGGAGGCGGACTGACGGTTAACGGCGACGTAGGGGGAATAATCATGGCCACGGCGCAGAATGGCTCGTATGGTCTGTATGGCGATGATGCTTTGACTGCCTCGATAAGCGGAATTGTTTTCGCCGGAAAGTCAAGTGCCGCCAACGACAAGGCGACGCTTGCTGAAAAGCTGAAGCATTTCGGTGAAAACAGCGCCGAGTTGCTGGGGCTTGCCAAGAGCAGCTATTCGGTTTACACATACGGCAAAGCCGAGCTTGCCTTTACAGACGAAGCACTTGTGGTGGGCAACATACGAGTTGGCTCCAATTCCCAGATAAGCATATCAAGCGGAGCCTCTATTTATGGAGATTTCACTGCAAACGGCTCTACAGCTCTGCAATTTGTGCTGGATGATGCCTCACTGGAGGGGACGCGCTGGACAATGTCAAAGTGGAGCAGCTATTTGAGCATGTCAGTCAATGCGGATGACGTAAGCTCCGATGGCGCCTACTCCTTGGTTGGCGCAAAGGATTTGTCTTCGGTTTCCGGCATAACAATGACGGTTGATGGACGAACCCTCAATCTGAAGGCAAACGATTCAGTCAATGTGAATGGTGTGACGTATTCGCTGGCCAACCAGAAGACCTCATCCAAGCACACATTGGTTCTCACCGTGTCCGGCAGTGCAATGAAGGACCGCGAGGTTCCAGTGCTTAATGGGCAAATCCAAGTCCAGCAAGGAGTTGGTCGAAACGCCACTCTTACCTGGCAGGCGGCGACTGACAATGTTGGAGTCAAGGGCTATGAACTTAAGTGGGATGGGCAGGTCAGAACAGTGGAGCAGACCACTTACACCATGGAAAACATAACTGCAGGAACCCATACTTGCCAGATCAGGGCATTTGACGAGGCCGGCAACTATTCCGATTGGTCAGCCGAACAAAACGTTGTGTTCGTGGATAGTGCCGCACCGGTTTTGAAATCCATTGTTGCCACACCTAGTGAGCCGACCAACCAGGATGTCAGCATTTTCGTGGAATACGAGGATGACTTTGGCATCTGCAATGTGCAATATCGTTTTGGGGATGATGACGATTGGCGGGCGTATGACAGTCAGGTGCTAGTTACCTCAAATGCCATTGTTTCATTCCGCGCATTGGATGAAACAGGCAATGTTTCTGATGTGACGCAGTTCCAGGTCAGCAACATAGACAAAGAGGCACCTGAAGCACCTACGGCGACTGCAAGCACGACTTTGCCCACTAACCAAGATGTCATTGTCACAGCCACATTCAGCGAGGATACAGAGCAGAGACAGTATTCCCTTGACGGGCAGAAGTGGAGCGCATACACCGATGGCGTGGCAATGGCAGGAAACGGCACTATTTATTTCAGGGGCATTGACGCCGCCGGCAATGTGTCCGACGTCACTTCATGCACTGTCAGCAACATTGACAAGGTCGCGCCTGTTGTGTCCAATTTGGATGTCTCTGAACCAAATGCAGATGGAATTGTGACAATTGCGCTTACGGCAAGCGAGCCACTCTCCCAATTGAAATACTCCTGGAACGGAGACGATTGGGTGGATTTCCCAGGCAATGAGCTTTGCGTTTCAGAAAGAGGCATTGTGAGCTTCCTTCTTGTTGATGCTGTTGGCAACGAGACCATAACCGAAGGGTATTTTGTCTCGACAATCATTCCAACTGCCGATGACTGGACTGACCTGGCGACAAATGGACCTGACAGCGATGAAATCGGCAACTTTGGCGTGGCGGAAATTGGTGCTTCATTTATTGAGGAGATTGGCAAGGATGACAAGATTGACTATATGGCAATCGAACTGGAGAGCGCTGCGTCCCTGTCATTCACCGTCAGCAGCGTGAATGCCGCCAAGTTCACAATCTACCAGCTGCTGAGCAAGGAGAGCAAGGGCGTGACTACATACTCGCTGAAGAGCATGCAGGCCACAACGCTCAAGGCGAACGTTGCGACCACCACAAAGAACCTGCTCCTTGAGGCGGGCACATACTACATCGGCGTGGCAGCCAACGACAAGAAGTCAGCGGATGAGTTGTACACAATAGCCGTGAGTGACAAGAGCGTGTTCTTCACCGAGGGTGACAACAGTGACGACTGGACGGAAATGAAGACAAGGGGCGCGGAAGGCCTGGCGGCCACGCTGGGCACTGTGACTGCGGAAAGCGGCACTCTTGTGGAGGATGGCTGGGTAGGCTATGGTGACGCAATAGACTACGCGGCATTCACATTGGACAGCGCAGCCAGCCTTGCGTTCGACCTGAACGCCACAGACGCGGCAAAGTTCACCATATATCAGCTTCAGAGCAAAGTGAGCAAGAATGTCACCACATACTCTCTGAAGAGTCTGCAAAGCACCACGCTGAAGGCCAACGTGAAGGCAACCACCAAGGACCTGCTGCTGGAGGAAGGCACCTACTATGTTGCAATGGAGGGCACCAACGCCAAGAAGGGCGGAAGTGCAGACTACACGATCGCCCTTGGCGCGAAGTCAAAGTTCTACACCGCTGGAGACAACAGTGACGACTGGACAACTATGAAGACAGCGGGCGCGGAGGGTCTTGAGGCCACTCTGGGCGTTGTGACTGCTGAAAGCGAAATACTCCGAAACGATGGCTGGGTGGGCTTCGGAGATGCATTCGACTATGCGGCGTTCACGTTGGGCAGCGCAGCCAGCCTGGCATTCGACCTGACAAGCACCGACGCGGCGAAGTTCACGGTATATCAGCTGCAAAGCAAGGAGAGCAAGGGCGTCACCACATATTCGCTGAAGAGCCTCCAGAGCACCACTCTGAAGGCCAACGTGAATGCTACCACGAAGAATCTGCTCCTGGAAAAGGGCACATACTACGTGGCGATGGAGAGCACCAGCGCCAAGAAGGGCGGCGATGCGGACTACACCATCGCCGCCAGCGAAAAGAGCGCATTCTTCACCGGGGGCAACAATGACGATGACGCGTGGAACGCGGCGGAATTGCCAGACTTCGGCGGTGAATGGGAGGACTGGACAGGCTACGGCGACGCAATCGACTACCGCAGGATGGTTCTGGAAACGCCCGCCCGCCTCGCCCTGGACCTGGCCGCCACGGACGCCACCAAGTTCACGGTGTGGCAGTTGGACGCCAAGACCAACAAGCTGAAGTCCATACAGGCAACCACGCTGAAGGCCAACAAGGACAAGACGCAGTACACCGCCTCCCCCAAGGAGCTGCTGCTCAATGGGGGCACATACTACATCTCAATGGAGTGCACTACCGCCAAGAAGGGCGGCAGCGCGGACTTCACCGTCGTGTATGGCGACAGATACGAGCTGTTCGAGAACTGCGACAACTCCAACGACACCTGGAAGGCAGTGGCTTCAAATGATGCAGCGGCCATTGGCGATGTGCTTAATGGCTGGGTTGGCTTTGGTGACACGGCGGACTTCTACAAATTCGAAGTGGCTGAGGCGGGCAAGCTGTCATTGACATTTGACGAGGAAACGGAGGCCGCCGTCAAGGCGAAGCAGCTCAAGTTGAGCTGCCTGGATGCCAAGGGCAAGGCTGTCTCGCTGGCGGCGTTCAAGGACGGCAGCGTGGCTTCCAGCAAGGCACTGGCTGCTGGCGAATATTACCTTGGCATCACATGTACCAATGTGCAGAAGTACGACACATCCTACAATGTCAGCCTGGGTATGCTTGCATAAGGCGACGTGCCTTGCCAGTTGCCGTAGTAGCGACGGCGTCCTCGCCGTCGCGCCAATGGCGAGCCTCTCGCAAGGAACGTGCCTTGATAGCAGCACTATTGCTGCAAGCCTTTTGCGTGAAGCACACCATTGGTGTCAAGAGTACGCATATGGCGAGTGACAGTAGTAGTGACCGTACGCCCTTGGTGCGACGGCGAGGTACGCTGCGCTAAAGCCGTAGCTAATACTTTAACTTCTTGTTTATAATTTTCCATTTAGGAGAAAGATTATGAAGCGAAGTTTTTTGTGTATGTTGTTTTTGGTTGTGGCGGTTCTGCTTGTCTGCGGGTGCAGCACATTTGCATCCAAGCCGCCTAGATTTCAGCGTCTGTATTGCTGGGGTGTCGCAAGAGGCGAGGAAAACACCAGGAAATTTGCCGAGATTGGTGTGACTGACATTAGGGTCATCACGCAGAAGGACTATGACCTGGCCGTAAAATATGGAATGACGCCATATTGCGGTACCTTTTTGCCAGCGGGACCGCATCCGCAGGTCATTACAAAGGAGGAAGCCGCATACAGGGATTACGTGAAGGGCAAGGACTTGGACAAGGCACTTCCCAAGGAGGAGCGTGCAAAGATCCTCCTGCAGCGCAAGCTGGAGAAGGGGTATCGCTACGGCGGTGAACCTGACAATGGCGCAATGAATGTGATGACATTCGATACGCCCTGTTTCAACAGCGATGAGAACTATGCCATGTCAAAGAAGAAGATTGACGGCATTCTCGCCAAGGCGATTCCTGGAGTGAAAGGCATATATTTCGACGGCATCGGATATACCAACCTGCATGGATGCTACTGCGAGAAGTGCCTGCGGGACTACAGGGCATTCCTTGAAAGGAACAAGCTGGCCGACACCCAGGCCAACAAGGATCTGTTCTATAGAGAATTGCTGGTCAATTACTTCAATGCGATGATCGACTACGTCAAGGAGAAGCGTCCTGACTTCAAGGTGCTGGCGCATTACTGGCCTTCGTTTGAGCCGGACCCATTGTTCGCAAACCGCACGAAGGTGGACTATTGCTGTCAGACCGTCGCCTGGTATTTCCAATGGCCGTTGGACAAGGTCACGAATTACACCAAGTATGTGCTGAAGCATGCGAAGAAGTACCATTCCAATTCGGAGGGCATTCCCTTCGTGGGCTTAAATGCGAAGCAGGGTGAGGCACTGGCATACAAGTCCCCTGAACAGCTGGAAATAGAGCTTCAGACGATACTCGCCGCCGGCGGGCGCACCTTGCTGGTGTGCAATGGCCATGACATGATAAAGCCAGGCTTTTATGAGGTGTTTAAAAAGTATTGCGGGAAGGTGGAAAGCCGTCTCTAAAAGCTTTGTTTAAGGCTATGTTCCCCATGAGGGGAGGCAATTGAAGCCGCGAAGCGGCTAGTGCCCGCAG
>JAFZZD010000524.1 GCA_017615955.1 Victivallales bacterium | reverse complement strand
CTGTTGTGCGCTTTGGTAGCGAAAAGCACGCCATTGGTGCGACGGCGAGGTACGCTACGCTAAGGCCGTCGCTACTACACTCGTCCCAGGCGGAGTAGTGCCGATTACCCGTCCCCAACAAGGCAAGGCGGAGGCAATCTTTCTCTGCCCTTTCCTCACATCAGGCATCCACAATGGCAAACTTAATGGTACTGTCCGCGACCTTGGTTGCGCCGACCTTCATGATTCCCGTGGCGATGCCGAAGCGTCCCCTGGATTCAATGGAGATGGAGAAGTCCAGCCTGTCGCCTGGTGTCACGCCATGATAGAAATGCGCCTCGTCAATTGACATGAAGAAGCCCAGTTTTCCCTGGTTTTCTGGCTTTGACAGCAATCCCAGGCATCCCAACTGCGCCCCTGCTTCCACCTGCAGATATCCAGGGAAGCAATTCTTCACCATTGGGTCCGTGTTGGTGACGTTCTTGAAGCCGCTCATTTCAATGAAGCCATTTTCGGGATTTACAGCGCCCATGCCGTATGCGCCATCCACCAGCATAAATGGATACCTATGGGGAATGTGCTTCTTGATTTCCGTGGAGTTGATATACTCGCCTTCGGGAACCTCGCCTGCTGGCAATGGCGCCAGCCAGTCCTGCGGACGCGCCGCCAGCACCAGATTTCCAGACGAAGCCAAGTCTCCATTGACGTAATTCTTGACCTGGAAGGACATTCTGCCTTCTTCCTTGGCTGTAATGGCACATTCCACCTTCAGCGCGGCGCCAGGCGTGACAGGCGTGCGGAACTTCACCCGTGAGAGTTCCGCAAGATATGGCAACACGCCAGGCTTTTCCTTGAGCCAGCAGACCTTGGAGATCTGCGCCATCGCGGCTACCTGCAACACACCTGGCAGCACAGGTGTTTCGGGGAAATGCCCCTGGAAAACAAGTTCATTGGCCGTGATCATTTTAATGCCAGAGGCGCCTTCTTCGGTATATTCCACTCTGTCCAGCATCTGCACTGCCGCATCAATCATCGTGCTCAATTCATCGCCGTAGATCATAGCAAACTCCTTTCAAATTAATTGCGCAGCCTTTCAGCCAGACGGGTCAGCCTGGTTGAAGGCGTATTATTCCTCACAGCTATGGACAATGCCTTCCTGGAGCCGATCATGATCAGCAGCTTCTTGGCACGTGTCATACCTGTGTAAACAAGATTCTTCTGCAACATAACATAATGCTGTGTCAATACAGGCATTATGACCACGGGGTATTCGCTTCCCTGTGACTTATGAATAGTGACGGCGTAGGCGGGCGCCAGCTGGTCAGCGTCAATCTGCTGGTATTCCACTGTGGCCGCGTCAAAATGCACCACAAACTTCTTGTTGTTATTGTCTATGGATGCAATCAGCCCCATTTCGCCGTTGAAAACGCCCTTGTCATAGTTGTTTGCGGTCTGCATCACCTTGTCCCCGACACGGAACATACGGTCCCCTGAACGGAATTCCGCCTTGCCTTCGGAGGGTGGATTCAGCGCATTCTGCAATGCCGCATTCAACTCAATGGTGCCGCAGCCGCCCTTGCGCATGGGCGTCAACACCTGGACATCATTTATTGGATTAAAACCGAATGCATTTGGAATGCGTTGTGTAATCAACCTGCATATCATGTCTGCGACATGAGCGGGGTCATCCTGTTCAATCCAGTAGAAATCCCCCAGCACATTCTGGGGCAGAGGCTGCAAATCAGGCATTTGCGATGCATTGACCAGGTGCGCGTTGGTGATGATGCGGCTGTCCTGGGACTGGCGGTACACCTCGGTCAAGTACGTCACGGGCACTCTGCCGCATTCTATCAGGTCGCAAAGCACCGAGCCTGGCCCCACTGAAGGCAACTGGTCCTTGTCCCCCACCAACACCACGCGTGTGCCAGGAGCGACTGCGCAGAACAGGCTGTCCGCCAAGGAGAGGTCCAGCATTGACACCTCGTCCACCACCAGCAGGTCGCATTCCAGAGGGCGGTCCTGGCAATAGAGGAATTCCTTTGTCTTCGCGTCCCACTTGAGCATTCGGTGAATGGTCTGCGCCTCCAGTCCAGTGGCCTCGGAGAGTCTTTTTGATGCACGGCCAGTTGGCGCAGCAAGATACACCTTCATTCGCAAAGCCCGTGCAGTTGAGGCAATCTGCCTGACCACGGTGGTCTTACCCACACCTGGACCGCCAGTTATTATGGAAAAACCGCTGGTGAACGCATTTGCCACAGCCTGCCTTTGCTGCAGATTCAGCCTTGCATATTCACTGCCAAGTGTGCTTTCAGGCATTGGCGAAGGTGGCGGCGCATTGTTCAGCAGCACACGAATTGAGTTTGCCAGGCCAATTTCCGCATTGTACAGCCTGCGGGGGAACAGCAGCATCATTGGACCATCACCGCCGTTGATCTGCTCCTGGACCAACTTGTTTTCGCGCAGTGCGATTTCCAGGCCATGCGCCAGTTTGTCTTCTGGCACATCCAGAATCTGCCCGGCCTTGAGCAATATGGTGTCCTGTGGACAGCATGTGTGCCCTCTATCACAGGCTTCTTCCATGGCAAAGACGATGCCCGCGCAAAGCCTGATGTCCGCATCAGGCGCGATGCCAAGGCTCTTTGCCACAGCGTCGGCTCGTGGGAAGCCGATGCCGCTGATGTCAGCTGCCAGCCTGTATGGATTTCTTCGGACCACTTCCGCCGCCGCGCCAAGGCCATATTTTGCGATGAGCCTATTGCACATGGCGGTGCTTAAACCAAGGCCCTGGAGGAATATCCTGGTTTCACGGTCCTTGCTGGTGGATTGCCATGCGTTCCGTATTTCCTCCACACGTTTCTTGCCAACGCCAGGCACTTCCTTGAGCCGTTCGGAGGCATTGTCTAGTATCTTCAACGTGTCCTTGCCGAAATGCTCCACAATCCTGTCAGCATAGATTTTTCCGATGCCAGGAAGCACACCCGAAGCCAGAAATCGCTTTATGCCTGCAATGCTGCTGGGCAGGACCGCCCTGTATGAACTGACCTTGAACTGCCGACCATGTTCAGCATGCATTTCCCAGCGGCCAGTCGCCTCGATTTCCTGGCCTTCCAGGATATTGGGCATCATCCCCACAAGGACCTCCTCCCTGCCCTTGTCATCCTTGAGGCGGATTACGCTGTAGCCAGTTTCCTCATTGGAAAAGACCACACGCATGACCTCGCCGCTGACAGTATAGTCCAATGGCGCAAAGCCGCCTTCCTCGGCCTCGTTGTCATCAGCCTCAGGCTTCTCCCAGTCAAATATGTTCTCTTCAAAAAACATCAATCGTTAATTGTAAAAAGCACGTCTCTAGTTAGGGACGGCAATAGCGACCGCGTGCCATTGGTGCGACGGCGGG
>JAFZZD010000523.1 GCA_017615955.1 Victivallales bacterium | reverse complement strand
CGCGGCCAATGGCCGCGCGGTACGCCGCGCATATCCAGGCGCGTATGGAAGTCCCCTACGGAGCGGCTAAAGCCGCCCCCTACGAGCGTGCAGATAAACTTGCCTAATACCTTTACAATTAAGGCATTTACATTATTTTATTGCCAGTTTGGAGGTTGACATGTCTATATTGTGGAAGAATACGGAACTAGAAGTAATATCCGAGAGTGATGTGGCTGTTTTTGGCGCGGGGCCTGGCGGTCTTGGCGCTGCGGTGATGGCGGCGCGCGCAAAGTGCAGCGTTGCCATATTCGAGCAGGCTGGCAGGCCTGGCGGCGCAGCCGCCTTGGCTGAAGTCTCGCCCTTCATGTATTCTGCGGACAGCAAGGGATACCTGGACGGGCCAGTTTACACGGAGTGGTTTGACAGGATGCTGGCGTATCTGCCGCCGTCCATGCAGAAGAAGCAAAGGGAAATGGAGTTTGGCCTTTGCTCAAAGCGCACCGTGTCGCCCACGTTTGTATCGCTGGCGGCGGAGGATTTGCTGCTGGAGGCGGGCTGCAAGCCCTGGTATCATTGCCGCCTGGTGGATGTGGTCATGTCGGAGGACCGCCACAACATAGCGGCCGCCGTGATACATGGCAAGGGCGGCTTTGCCGCCGTGGTGGCGAAGAGATACATTGACGCCACGGGCGATGGCGACCTGGCCGCATTGGCGGGTGCGCCGTTTGAAATGGGGGCGGATGACACGCCTGAAAGCTGCCAGCCAATGACGACCTGCTTTGACCTGGACAATGTGGAACTTCCGTATGGCACCATCCGCTGCGAGGAATTCTACGTTTGCGCCAGAGATCTTTTCCCGAAGGCCAAGGAGGAAGGCAAGATAAGTTCGCCACGGGAGAGTTTGCTTTGCTTCGATGCGTTTGGACCCAATTCCGTGCACTTCAACACAACGCGCATAATTGAGAAGGACGCCACGGACACGGCCTCGCTTTCGGAGGCGGAAATCGAGGGAAGGCGGCAGTTGAGGGAATACCTTGTGTGGCTCAGGGCCGAATTCCCCGGCTTCAAGGAAGCGAACCTGCGTTCGTTCGGAGATGTGGGAATACGCGAATCACGGCGCATAAAGGGCTTGGCGCGCATCACCGGCGATGATGTCAAGGCCACCAGGCATTATCCTGACGGCATAGCCTGCTGCAACTACAGCATAGACGTGCATAATCCCCATGGAAACGGCACGGTCCATTATCATCTTGAACCGAACACGTACTACGAGATACCTTACGGATGCATCATCCCACAGGGGGTGGACAATATGGCAGTCGCCTCAAGGTGCATTTCCAGTGACCAGATGGCGAACAGCTCCTGCCGCGTGATGCCTCCAGTGTGCTCGCTTGGGCAGGCGGCGGGTGTTGCCGCAGCATTGTCGATACAGAGCGGAACGCCATTGCCTCAACTGGATGGAAAGCTGGTGAGAAAGGCTCTCATCGAGGCAGGCGCGAATCTGGACAGGAAATAGTTTGTATTTTATCCACTGGTCACAGCGGATTTCTCTTTTGTGGTCTTGTGGAACAGGAATTGAATGATGAATTTGAACAACATTTGGTCAATTACGGTTCTGGTGCTTTTGATGTTGCTTGCCGAGCGTGTAATTTTGCTCAATGCAATACGGCATGAAGGTGCGCGGGCTTTCATACGTTCTTTCTGGCCGCTGCATCCCAACAGCCTGTCCATCCTGCGCCTTCCAATGGGATGCCTCAGCATATACCTTGCGTATTTGGGGCATTGGTCCACGGCTGTGATATGGTTTTCCTTCTGGATGATCACTGATTTGTCGGACGGCACCATCGCCCGGGGCTGCGATCTGGGCACCGAAACTGGCAAGTGGCTGGATCCATTGAGCGACAAGTTCATGTACTTCCCGGCGCTGCTTTTCTTCTGCATGTCGTCAAAGGTGGTCCCCTCGCTGGATCCAGTGCCAGTGCTGGCGTTCATTGCCGTCGATATAGTGGGGCAGGCCTCCAGGCTCTTTGTCAAGAAGAAGGCTGCAAATCAATTCGGCAAGGCGAAGACCGCCTTGACCACCGTGCTGATCGCGCTCATTGCTTTGAACCAGATTGACAGCATTGTCATTGTGAACAAGCCGACAGTCGATGCGCTCATGTACGCCTGTCTTATTCTCGGCGCACTTTCCTGCTACTGCAAAATCATACCAGACAACTGGTATGCAAACACACTTACTCTGGCCAACTTCGTGTGCGGCGTGCTGGCGATATGGCAGGCTCTCCTGTCCCATTACGTTCTGTGCATGGTGCTGGTGTTCGTGGGGCAGTTCTTCGATTTGTTCGACGGGCGCCTGGCCCGCAAGTATGGCTCCACCAAAAGAGGACCGCTTTTCGATGACATTGCGGACGCCACCAGTTTCGGCCTGGCAATTGGCACCATGATTTTCAAGTGCATGGTCCAGAACACCGCGTTCCCAGTATGGCTTGCCGCTATCCTGGCGCTGTTCTATGTGGTCTGCCTGGTTTACAGGCTCTATCGCTTCCTCAAGCCAACGGAAAACCTGCCCAGGGGCATATTCCAGGGCACGCCGTCTCCGGCAGGGGCCATGCTGGCTGGCTCGTCAATCCTGGCGGCCTTGGCGGTTGGGCAGCAATGGGCGATGTACCTGGCGGCGGCTCTGGTTCTGCTGTCCGCCTGCCTTATGGTATCCAATGTGCATTACTGCCATTTCGGGCAGGTCATTTTGCCGCAGATTCCCCGTGGCGTGAAGCTGCTTATTGCAATCCTGGTGATAATTCTCACCGTGATGGCCATTGCCATGAAATATTATCGCCCCGCTTTTGTGTGGACTTGCTTTTTGGGCAGCATAGTCTATATGCTTTGCGGCATGCAGAAGGTGAACAGGCTGTCCTGCCCTGATGCGAATGCCAGTGGCGAGGAGGCGCAATGATACCAGACAAGAACAAGGGCTTTGCCAAAAGACTGCTTCGGCGGCTTGACAAGCTGGACAATGACAGCCTCCAGGCATATCTTTCCCGCATCATCGAGGAGCAGGGCTTTCTTGAAAGCGTGTTCAATACAATCCATGAGGCGATAATCGTAATTGACGGTGATTTCAAGATTGCCTTCGCCAATTCCGCATGCAAGCCCATGCTGGGCATAGGGCTTGAGGACATTGGGCAGAGCATTGAAAAATACTTCAGGCAGTTCCCATGGCAGGACTATGCTGGCAAGGACGCAAAGTTTCCTTCCGCCTCCCGCCGTGAGATAGAGGTGTTCTATCCCGAGCATCGTTTCCTCAGTTTCTACATAATGCCCATAGCCAGGCAAGGCGGCAAGAAGGACGCGCCGCTTGCGACGCTTATATTCCAGGATGTGACTGAATCGGTGCAGAATGCGGAAATCAACCTGGAGACACAGAAAATCAAGGCAATCACGCAGCTGGCGGCGGGGGTGGCTCACGAACTGGGAAACCCACTCAACAGCCTGGGAATACACCTGCAGCTCACTAAAAGGACTTTAAGAAAACTGCCTGATTCCAGCGAGAAGGAGCAGCTGCTGTCGTTTATAGACACCACCGAGCAGGAAGTAAGACGGCTGGACACCATAGTCAAAAATTTCCTCAGCGCCATAAGACCTGCGCCAATCAATTCCGTGCTGCTGGATATGCCTAAACTCATAGCCGACGCGGCGGGCTTCATGGCGGAGGAACTTAAAAACCACGGCATTTCGCTGGAAGTCAGCATACAGCCCAATTTGCCTGTGGTATTCGGAGACCCGGATCAGCTTACACAGGCATTCTTCAATATCATAAAGAACGCGATGCAGGCAATGCATGACAAGGGCACCATATACATATCCTGCAATGCCGACGATGTTTATGTGAACGTCAAGTTCATCGACACGGGCAAGGGCATCCGTGAGGAGGAAATGCCCAAATTGCTGGATCCGTATTTCACTACAAAGAGTTCTGGCACGGGGCTGGGTTTGCTTATTGTGGACAGAATAGTCCGGGCCCATGGCGGAACGCTGGCGATCGAGAGCGAGCCGGGGCAGGGCAGCGCGGTGACCATCAGCCTGCCGCTTTATGTCAGGCAGACGCGACTGCTGGAAAACTGAATGCGTGACAATGAATGGCATTAGGACATTGAGGAACATAACCAGGACGTACCGCCACGTGAAGCGGTATCGGCAGATCTTCAATATCATAATAAAGAATGGCTTCGGCTATATCTTCAGTGATTTGAAATTGTACATGCCTGGCAAGATGGTTTTTCTGTCAAGCAGAAAACTTGAGGACAGGCAGCTTGCCGAATCCAAACTGGCGGAGCGTTTTCGTTCCACGCTTGTGGAGCTGGGACCCACCTTTGTCAAGCTGGGGCAGTTCCTGTCCACACGTCCCGATATCTTGTCCAACGAGATGATTGAGGCCCTTTCCACCTTGCGTGAGAAAGTGCCTCCTTTTCCATTCCAGGATGTGCGGGCGATCATACGGCAGGAGCTGGATGGCGAGATAGAGGATTTGTTCCAGGATTTTTCCGACGAGCCAGCAGGGTCAGCCTCTATTGCACAGGGGTACAAGGCCCGGCTCAAGGACGGGACCCGCGTGTTTGTGAAAATCCAGAGACCGAATATAATGAATGTCATAAAGGTGGATTTGGAGATCCTGTCCTATTTGGCATTGCATTTGGAGGAGAATGTGCCGGAAATGGCGCTTTTCAAACCCACAAAGCTGGTGGAGGACTTTGCGGATTCATTGTTGAAGGAATTGGATTTCCACAACGAGGCCGCCAACATGATTGCGTTCGGGCGTCAATTTGCCCTGGAAGAGGAACTGGTTGTGCCGCGTCCTTTCCCAAAATACTCCACTTCAAAGGTGCTGACCATGACCTATATCGAGGGCATTCATGCCACCAATCCTGAAAAACTGCGCAAGTCAGGCATTGACATCAGGCATGTGGGGGAATTGGGCGTGAAATTGCTTCTTGCGCAGTTCTTTGACCATGGCTTCTTCCATGGCGACCCCCATTCGGGAAACATGTTCGTACTGCCTGGCTCGAAAATCGCATATATAGACTTCGGCGTGATGGGAAGGCTTACCGAAGGTGACAGGAACATCATCAAAAAACTGGTAACGATGATGTACATGGACAATTACCATGAAATGACAAAGTGCATCCTGGCAATGTCCGTCCAGCCTGACAATGTGGACGCCGATGGCCTGGAAAGAGACATAGCCTCAATGGTTGCCAGCCATTTCCACGGCAATGTGGAGGACTTGAGCATAATGGACTTTACCAGGGACTTCTATCGGCTTTGCTATAGGCGCAAGCTGTGCCTGCGTCCCCATTTCTACAGCATGATACGCGCCTTGTCTTATGCGGATGCCATGGGAAGGGAGCTTGTGCCAGATTTCAACATCTATAGGCAATTGCATCCATATATGCTGCGCCAGTCCATAGAGCGGTTGAATCCTGCAAAGCACATCAAGGGCACCCTGGAACTGGCGAATGACTGGATTGAGCTGGCGAAGATGTTTCCCGAAGCAGCGGAAACCATCATCAGGATGCTGAAGGAGGGAAGGCTCAAGGTGAATCACCAGATTGAGGACATAAGCAAACTGTCCAGGGTTATGGATAATTCCCTTCGCAACCTGGCGGCGGGACTCGTGGTGGCGGCCTCCCTGGTAAGCGGTGCGCTTATGCTTCTTGCAAGAATACCACCATTGATGTTTGACGTGTCGGTATTGGGCTTTGCCACATTTGCAGTGTCGGCGACAATTGGCTTGATAATGCTGATAAAAAATGCCAGATAGGCACTTGAACACTTTTGCATTTAAGTTATCTTTCCGCAATTTTCAACTCTAACAACAATAACAACAAGGAGCAACACAAATGGCCAATATCATTGAAAATGCATTTCTTCTGGGGCTGGGCGCGTTGTCAATCAGCAAGAACGCGGCTGAAAACCTCATAAAGGATGCTGTCAAGAAGGCTGAAATCACCGAAAACGAAGGTGATACCTTGATGCAGACCTTCATAAAAGAGGGCGAAAAGGCAAAGGAAACCATCCAGAAGGCAGTGGACGAGGCAATCAAGAGCAGGGGACAGTCCCTCATGCCAGGCGCGGCGAAAATCGCCGACCTGGAGGCTAAAGTCGCCGCACTGGAGGCCAGAATCGCCGAACTGGAAGGGAAGAAAGCCTAAAACAAAAACAACAACGAGGTGCCTCGCTTTAATGCCGAGGCACTTTTTTTTTGAATGAGCGCCGAAGCGGCGCT
>JAFZZD010000522.1 GCA_017615955.1 Victivallales bacterium | reverse complement strand
CTTCTTGAATAGTTCGATGAGGTAGATTGCGCAGTAGGATGATTTGCGGATGGCAAGGGTATCGCCGCGGCGTGTGAAGACAGCGTTGTCCATGTCCTTGTTCTTGTCCACCACGCGCACACTCACGTCATAGTTGTCAAGGCCAGGTATTTCCACCTGGAATTCAATGTCGATGCTGAACATGTACGAAATAAGTATAGCCCCATCTCCATTGTCGTTTTTGCCTGCCAGAATCATGCAGTCCCCCTTCTGGGAGGACAGGTCATGCTGAAGCTGGGGCGACAGCACGTCAGGCTCCGCATAGACGCGCCTTGGATAGCGCATCAATGTGCCGTATGCCTCCAGGCCATAGTACAGTTTTGTTGGGTTGCGGTTCATGTCCAGCATACCGAATTTGCCTGCATTGCCTGTATAGAAGAATGCCTTGGACAATGGCGTGTCCTCAAAGCCCATCAGCACGGATGTGGTGTAGGCTGCCGATTCGATGCCTTGTATGCCGAAGACGGGATCCACCACGTCGGGCGCCGAATCAGGTGTCTTGAGAGAGCGCCATGAGCGGTTCATGTAGTGCCACTCGCCAATCTGCAGCTCCGCGTCAGGATAGCCGTATTTCACCGCCATTTCCTTGAATATCCATGCGGTGTTCAGCATGAATGGCACCAGTGTGTGGTACTGGTTCCAGGTGAACACGTCCAGAGGCAGCTTGTTTTCGCTGCAATATTTGATGAAGTCCTCCATCTTCTCGGGCGTGTAGCCGCCGCCTCCCCAGGCTGGCCCTCCCACCTTGATGTCTGGATGCTCCTTCTTCAGCAGGGTAGCGGTCACATTGTAGAGTTCATAGTACTGCTCGATTGTGCCTGACCACAGCTTCCACTCGTTGGGTTCGCACCATACGATCCAGTATTTGATGTTCCAGTGGTGACCATTCGCCCAGCCCTCGTTGTAGTGAGCCACAATGTGGGAGCATATTCTGGCCCACTTGGCGAAATCCTTTGGTGGGTGGACAAAATACTTCTTGGGACTGTGCTCAATGGATTCGCCCAGGCGGTAAAGTATCTCCATTCCCAGGTCAAGGCATTCCTTTATATAATCGTCAGTCTGCTCGAAATAATAGTTCCTCTCGTCATTCTCGTCAGCGTCGAAATTGGCGAAGATATGGTGTATATCGACGAGCCTCATGCCGGAGTTGTTCAATGGCACGTCATGCAGCCGCACCGCCGCCGCGTTGATTTTCTTGTAGTATGCCTTGGTGACCTCGTATGTATAGACATTGCTGAGCACGGGGCCAAGATTGATGCAGTTAAGATGCTTGAAGTTTCCTTGTTCACGGGCAAAATCGACTTTCATTGGAAATCTCTCCTAGGATTTTCTGTTTATTTAATTGAAAAAGTCAAATACAGTGGTAAAGTTACCCCACTTTTTTCTATTTACAAGCAAAGTAACCACCATGAAAAAATATTACAGGGCAATCTTCCTGGCAATACTTGCATTGAATCTGCTGTTCGGATATTTCCAATACAGGCAGTGCAGGAAAATGCGGGGCGGGGACGACAATGTAATTGAACAACTCGGCCTCCTCGCTAAAATGCTCCGCATCATACGGCAGGAATACGTGGCCAATGACAAACTCCGCAGCGAGGAACTTATTACCCGCGCAATGGGAGGCATGGTCAGCGGGCTGGACGAGCACAGCGCATTTATAAAGCCACGCGCAGCCAAGGCGATCAACGCCGAACTCTCCGGCAAAATAGGTGGCATTGGCATTACAACTTCCGCAATTGACAAGCACCTGATGGTGGTGTTCGTGGGCAAGGATACTCCTGCGGACAAGGCGGGCATTCAGGCATGGGATGAAATCATATCCGTGGACGGTGAGCCCGTGCAAAACAAGAGTTATGAGGACGTGGTACTGGCCATACGCGGCGAAATTGGCACGCCAGTTACCTTGGAGATACAGCGTGGCATGGACGAAAATGCGACGAAACTGTCCTTCACCATAACGCGTGGCAATATCAGCGCGCCAAGTGTGTGGAACGCGCAACTTATAGAAAACACTCATTGCGCGTATTTTATCGTGCAGGGCTTTATGGAGAACACGCCTGCTTTGTTGGAAGAGGACATAAATAAGATGTTAAAAGAGCATCCTGACATTGATTCCATGATTCTGGATTTGAGGGGGAATGGCGGCGGGCTTCTTGACTGCGCTGTGCGCATCTGCAGTTTCTTCCTTCCAGAAGGGCAGTTGATTGTGACCTCACGAATGCAGAATACGGATGGCTTTGAAGACGCTACGCTGTACGAGAAAAGCCATTATGCAGGCAAGGGCATGAAAGTCAAGGACAATATAAAGTTGGCTGTGCTAGTAGACAGGAACAGTGCCAGCGCCAGTGAAATCACCGCAGGTTGCCTGCAAGATTTGCACAGGGCGATTATCGTCGGCGAAAAGACATACGGCAAGGGATCGGTGCAGACGTTGTTCAACATTGGCGGCGGCAATGTGCTGAAGTTGACGGTGGCGCACTACCATACACCAAACAAGGAGCGCGTCATCGACAAGGTAGGCATTACGCCTGATGTGATATGCGAGCCGCCCCGTAGAAACAGAAGGGCCTTCCACAGGAGGCGGCTCTTTGGAAAAATGCATCCCCAGTACGACCCCTGCGTAAGGGCGGCTCTGGATGCAATGGAAAAGGAAAGGCAACTATTCAGAACCCCTCTTTAACGCAGAGGCGCAGAGGCGCAAAGACGCAGAGAAACTTGAGCTGTGACTTT
>JAFZZD010000521.1 GCA_017615955.1 Victivallales bacterium | reverse complement strand
CCTGTCCTTGGACGCATCAGCGCAGGCGTGCCATTCATGGCGGAGCAGCATGTGGAGCGCTACATCCAGATAGACCCACGTTCCCTGCCAGGCCACATCAGCGGGCAGAAGCTGTTCGCCTTGCAGGTCACTGGCGAAAGCATGCGTGATTTGGGCATACTGGACGGCGACCTGGTGGTGGCCAAGGCCAGCGAAGAGGCCGAAATCGGCAAGATCATCGTAGCAATGGTGGACAATGAGACAACAGTGAAATCATTGTATTTGACGGACAACCAGTGGGAACTCCGCCCCGCGAACCCAGAATACAAGTCACGTTTCGTCCCGCTGGAGCAACTTAACATACAAGGCGTAGTCGTCGCATTGATGAGGACATACTAATATGATCGCTAGACTAACAGGCATACTTGCAGAGGCTGAACCTACTGAAATCATCGTTGATGTGCAGGGCGTGGGGTATTCCGTGTCCGTGCCTCTCTCCACTTTTGACAAGCTGCCCCCAGTGGGTCAGCAAGTCACCATCCACACGCATTTCCATTTGCGGGAGGACTGCATGCAGCTCTTCGGCTTTGCCACCAAGGAGGAACGTGCACTTTTCAGAATGTTGATGGACAATGTGCAGGGCGTGGGGCCAAAGGTGGCATTGAATGTGCTCAGCTGTGTGTCGCTGGACAGTTTTGTCACCTCCGTGGCAAACGGCGATGTGAAGGCGCTTAGCAGGATAAACGGCGTCGGCAAGCGCACTGCGGAGCGCATGGTGGTGGAGCTGAAGGACAAGATAGACGCCATTGGCAAGGGTGTTATCGGCTCGGCTGTGGCCGCGTCAGGAAATGCCGCCTCCAAACCAGGCATTGCACAGGAGGCCTCCGATGCAATCGCCGCCCTGGAATCCCTGGGCTACAAGCGGGATGCCGCTGAAAAGGCTGTGCGCAGCGCCGCTGAAAAGGAGGAAACTGCCTCCACAGAGCAACTCCTGCGCAAGGCACTGGCAATACTTAACTCATAAGTTATTGATCCACAGATTCACGCAGATTCCCACCGATTTTTTTCTCTGTGTTAATCTGTGTTAATCTGTGGATCAAAACGAGAAGCATTATATGACAAAGGAACGTTTTATCACATCGGAGCTGAACGCCAAGGACGAAAGCGCGGAACTGCCGCTCAGGCCACAGTGCTTCAGTGACTTCCCTGGACAGGACAAGGTGAAGGAACGCCTGGAGATCCTGGTTGGCGCCTCCCTTTCCAGAGGAGAGCCATTGTCCCACATCCTGCTTTGCGGGCCGCCTGGACTGGGCAAGACCACATTGGCCAGCATTGTGGCCAATTCACTGGGCTGTGCCATAAAATCCACGTCTGGCCCTGTGATCGAGAAGCCAGGCGACCTGGCTGGCATACTCACCACCCTCAATGAGGGCGATATCCTGTTCATTGACGAAATACACCGCCTCCCAATGCAGATCGAGGAATATCTCTACAGCGCAATGGAGGATTTCGTTATTGACATCATGCTGGAGCAGGGCGCCGGCGCCCGCTCCGTGCGCCTCACTTTGCCGAAATTCTGCTTGATTGGCGCCACTACTCGGCAGGGCAAGTTGTCCAGCCCCCTGCGCTCGCGCTTTACAATGACCTGCCGTCTGGACTACTATAGCGTGGACGAACTGGTGAAGATTCTTACCCGAAGTTCTAGGGTTCTGGGGGCAAAGGCGGAGCCTGGCGGGCTGGCGGAAATCGGACGCAGAAGCCGGGGAACCCCGCGTATCGCTAATAATTTGCTGCGCTGGGTCAGGGATTACGCACAGGTGAAGAAGGCTCCAGTCATCAACGAGGACATTGCATCACAGGCATTGAAGCTGCTGGATATTGACGACGATGGCTTGGACGAAATGGACAACCGCATCCTGGAGACTATCATCGTCAAATTCAGGGGCAGGGCAGTGGGGCTCAAGAGCCTGGCTGTGGCAGTCGGCGAGGAGGAAGGCACTATAGAGGAGGTTTATGAGCCATACCTCATCCAGGAGGGCTACCTCATGAGAACCCCAACAGGCCGTATCGTCACTGCAAAGGCTGAAAAGCGCTTTGCACGCAAGAATCCTGAGTATCTGCGGCAGGATACCATTTTTTAAACAGTGTTTAGTGGACAGTGGACAGTGGACTGTGGACAGTGGACAGTGGACTGTGGACAGTGGACAGTGGACAGT
>JAFZZD010000520.1 GCA_017615955.1 Victivallales bacterium | reverse complement strand
GTATTTTTTACCTATGAGAATACTTAGCAACCCACGTGTCTATATCTACAGCATCACCGCCATACTTGCGTGCATATTCTTCACCTGGCATGAGAAAATCGTGGCCAGGCACAATGCGGCGCAACGGGGCTATGAGCTGCAGGATGTCGAAATCCAAAAGCAGGCTCCTGTCGCGAAGGAGGCAGAGATGGCACAAGCCAGCAACCTGCCGAAGCTCTATATCTTCGGTGACGAGACCTCCGTGCCCTTCGCCAACTCCCTGCGCAAACGCCTAGCTGGCAAATGCACCCTGATGCACATCATCAGCTCCGACGCGGAGATGCAAGCCTTTTTCAAGATTCAGTCACTCCCTGCCGCCATCCTCTTCAACGAAGACAATGAGGAGATGGCCCGCTTCGCTCCGCCATACTCCGAAGAGAAGCTGGCTGAACAGGTTCTAAAGGCCTTAAATCAACCATAACCCTAGTAGAATTGCTCTAGAACTTCTAGAACCTCTAGGCCATTATTCTACTCATACTGGGCATTCAAATAAACCAGAATGGAGGGTATCCCGATGGCAATCTCCACAAAAGGCTGGCGCATATTTGTCATCCTTGCCGTCTTCATCTCATTAACTGCTGCTGTGGATGCACGGGAAATCCGCATTTCTGGCACGCCTGTGCGGGAGGACCGCATTGAACTGGTGGTGCAGAACACACGCCCATTGTCAAAGTACGTGGCAGAGAGATTGCAATACTACCTTGGCAAGGTGAGTGGACAGGAGATTCCTGTCGTCAACGCCCCCAGCGAAAACGGCCTCTCCCTCGTGCTGGGTGATTGCGAACTGCTGCGTAATTCAGGCATCGGCAGCGTGGAAACCCTGCCGCGAGAGGGCTATTTCATTATCCGCAAGGGAAACCTTGTCTTTCTGGCAGGCAGGGATTCGGACACATCTACACCATTGAATGGCGGGAGGTACCAGTATTACAAGCGGGGCACCTTGAATGCCGCCATGGACTTTCTGGAGCGTTTCGCCGATGTGCGCTTCTTCTTTTCTGGCGAGATGGGAACCGTCGTGCCAACAGGCACAGGCGTGATGCTTCCCCCTGAAATCCGCATTGTCGAGGAGCCTGACTACTCCTTCCGACGCATCTATAGCGGACAGTCCAAATGGTGGCAGGAGCCCATTGTCGAAGGGATGCACAACTGCGGCGCGCAACAGGTCGCTCTGCGCCTGGGCACCTTCGCCATTCCCTACACTCATGGTTTGGCACAGGTCAATTTCATAGAGCGCTTTGGCGAAACCCATCCCGAATACTTCGCCCTGAAGCCCAATGGAAAACGCTACTGCAAGCCTGCCGAAATCCATCCTGGCCAGCTTTGCTTCAACAGCGGAATCGTCGAGGAGATTTATCAGGATGCAAAGGCATACTTCCAAGGGAAGCCCTCATCCGAACGAGGCATCCAAAGCTGGCATCGCGTTGCAGCCGAAAACTACTATTGCATCATGCCGCAGGATGCCCTCTACTGGTGCTGCTGCGAAAAATGCGCCAAGATAGGCCTCGGGGGCAAGGCCTACTTCAAGGACCAGAAGACCAGCGCAAACATCAATC
>JAFZZD010000519.1 GCA_017615955.1 Victivallales bacterium | reverse complement strand
CTGCGCCTCTGCGTTAAAAAGTGATATATCAGAAGCACAATTCATCCGCAGGGTCATGTATGGGCAGGAATGCATTGTTGCTGCCATATACCCCGATGCGGCGACCAAAAATGCCGCCTTTCATAAACACCAGCCTATCACCAAGGATGCGCACCTCGCTTTCCAAGGAGCACAGTTCGCCTTTGTATGTAGTTCCCTCGCCAAGAACAAAAACGCCCTTTCGCGCCAGCACCAGTACATTCTCCTTACACGGTTCAAAAGTCCCGCTTCCACGCAATATCACCTTCCCGTCGCAAACAAGTGTAACAGGGCCAGCGGCCTTGCCATAGATCCTCACATCTCCTTTCACATGGTAAATGCCGCTCTTCAGCAGCCACCCTTTGTCCACGGTGAGATTTCCTTCACAGTGGATCGCCTTGTCCTCCAAGCGTGGGAGCAACCTGCGATGCCGTTCCAGAATATTGTGCCACGATTTATAGACTGGCACTTCCTTGTACTCATCAGCCACACTTGCCTTTCCCGCATAAATACAGCACCCATCGCCATACAAGTTCCACAGCCCCGCCAGCCGCAGTTTCTCCAGCGATTTTATCATATATTCGCTATGCACGGACATTTCAATCATGCCTTTCTTATCGTGCTCTACTATTTTCTCTGCCTTCTTCATGTTTTGAGTTTCCTTCTTATCTTCATTTTGTTCAATTGCAGCAATGTCATTAATGCGTCCTGTCCGAATGGGCATAATCGCAGCACCCCCGCCAGCCGCCACTTTCTCCTTAGCCGCCTGGACAGTCTCTCTGCCCGCTGTAATCACACGAGTTCCTCCTCCAAGATAATTCACTATCCTGGAGGAATTGTCCTGCTCATTTTCTTCTGCTTCATTATCGGAGGAAGAGCCTATTCCTCCCCCTCCTCGTCTTCTTCGCCGTCTTCCTTTTTCGGCATTATCACCATCACTCTCACCGTCACCAGCCCCGTCTTCACCAGTTCCATCAGTTTCCGCATCCCCGGAGACGCCATCATCCTCTGCTCCATCTCCTTGCTTATCTTGCCCTCCTCCAGCGTCACCATCCTCATCGGTTCCTTCTTCGCCCAAGTCATCCTCTTCGCCTGTTTGCTCATCGTCTTTCTCCTCTTTTGGTTCTTGTTCCTCTCCACCAGGCCCATCCTCTGGGTCTGGCTCAATTTCCGCCGTTGCCACCACGGAATATTCCGTGCTTGCATACCAGGCACGCCCATCCTGTGACGCAACACTTTGCCCTACAACATACGTTCCTGGACTTGCAGCCCGCAGCGCAAATCCCTTCTGCCAAAACGACGCCTCGCCAAGATTGGCAATGGCCCATTCGCCCAGCATCACTTCAGCTTCATCGCTGGCAATTGACAGGCTAACCTCAGCCTGGTCCAAAGTGCTGTCACCGCCTATCCGCATGACAGTGGATGTTATGCCCACGTCCTCACCCTGCAAATACACATCGCTGCTTGTTCCAATCAATCCCTGCAATTCATAGTCTTCGCGCCCCAGCAACTTTATGTCCGTCTTCCTCTCCAAAAGTGCCTCGCCATTCTTCAGCAGAACAGCCCGCACTCCATAGCTTCCCGCCGCCATTCCTGCCGTATTCCAATACCGCTGCATTTCGTGTGTGCTGCCGAACGCCTCTTCATCCATGGGCTGACTTGCCAGCGCAGTTCCTTCAACCTCTAGCAATAGCGAATATTCCGCCGAAACATGATAGACCAATGCCTTCACATCGCCGTTGCCAGCGTATGCCAGTCTCAATACCCGCCCCTGTGCATTGTGCAGGCGAACACGCCCATCCTCATGAGAGGTGCCTGGTGCAATCCACTTTGCCGAATTCAAGTTCGGCTTGTAGCCTATCTCTGGCAACAGTGCGTCTTCTGGATACAATTGCAGAGTTGTCCATTTCACAGGCACATCATATTCCAGCACGCATTCTCCATTGCCAAGGGACAAAGTCGCCATTTTGAAACCGTCACCATTGGGAAGCCCAACACTTGCCACAATTGGCACATTCTCACCAAGCACTGCCTCTGGCGGTGCCAGCAACTCCAGGCTAAATACCTCGCCAGTCCTGCTGACATATTGCGCTCCATCCTCCACGCCTTCAGGTTCGCCAAGCACATTCACATACGTCGCCTCCACTCCCTTCAGCACCAGTTCATCACCTGCCTCGCCTTCTGGTAGAACATAGTCCATGCTCAAGGTCAATGGGCTAGCCTGATCCCACTGCGCCAGGTAATAGGAAAACCGCGCCTCGTCATCAGCATATTCCATGCCCGCAAAGTCAGTCTGCACAAGCCCCTCGCCCACCGCCAGCGGCACACGCGCCACCACATTCAAATCGCTGATGACAGAGGTCCTCCTCACCAGCTCATTGGACAGCGACAGCAGCATGTACGCCGTTTCCAGTTCATCGTTGTAATACCCGTATGCAAAGTTCTCCTCCAGGAACATCCAATGCCCGTCATACATCTGCAACGACAATATTCTGTCCCACAATCCACCCTGCTCTACGTGGTCATATCTCCAGTCGATAATGTCATCACCAGCCACGATTGTCCTTATTTTCTCGGATTGCAACATGCGTATCAGCGTCCACTGGAAATAGCCCGTATCCAGAAATGCCCCCTGCTCCTTGATTATTGAAGGCAGATGCCGCATCGCATTCAAATATAGTTCGCCAGCGGTCCGGCTTTCCTGCGGGCAGAGATGGCTGGCATCCTTGCTTAAATCCACATTCGAAGCCAGGGACAGCCCCATTATGGCCGCCGCAGTCAACGCAATGGTCTTGCTCCCATCTGGCGATGAATAGCCAAAGCCGCCTTCGGCAATGTCCTCGTTCTTGTACAAAAGCCGCAGCACTTCAGTCTTTATGCTGGCTGGCACGGTGATTCCCCAGTTGGGCAAGGCCTCCAGCGCAAGAATATTCCAACCCGCTATGGATAAGTCAAAACCTTCTTCTCTCCTGTAGTTGTAGGGCCAGGCAGACTTGCCATAGTGAAACAGACACCACCCCAAATAGTCAAAAGCATCCTGCACCAGGTCCTTTGCCGTGACATTGCCTTCAGGCAGGGCAATCTCCGCATTGGGCGTGCAAACCGCCATCAACGAGGCTATAACCATTGGTTGCACATAGCCGCGGTAATTTTCGTCCTCGCCTAGCGCCGCACCCCTGCCATTTCTGTTGGTGTCTAGCCCCATCTCCTGCAAACCCGCCAGCAACAGCGTACTGCAACGACTTCCCAAGTGCGACAAGCCAGCCCGCACCGTACCCAGAAAGGGATTGTCCACTGTATTGTCCAGTCCGTATCCGCAATTGCCGTATGCCCAAAGTGCGCAGGCACTGGCCACCATGCTCAAGTAATTGTCATAATACTCGCTGTCCCGTGTGACCTCCACCACATCCAACAGTTCCTCGCCGTCAAATACGCCTTCCCAGTCGGGGATCTCGTCTATCGCCTTGTAGTCAAACAAATCCCCCCAATACGAGGCGGGACTGTATATCTCGCAGGGCCAACCACCCTTTGGACGCTGCCGCCTCTGCAACCAATGCAGGCCCGACAGCATGGCAAATTTCCGCCGCTTTTCCATTGCCTGCTCCGCGCTGTCATTTGCGTTCTCACCCAATTCATACACACGGCTGGCAGTCACCGTGCGCCCGTCAGGCGCAGTCAATGTCAATGTGGCCTGAATGCGCACTGGCGACGCACCTGTGTCATTGCGGAAACTCTGCCTGGTGAATATTGCCCATCCGTCATTCACCTTGCCTGTAAGAGAAAACGCCCTTTCATCCAGCAGATAATCGCCATACCGCGTTTCCACATAGCCACGAACCACCTCTCTGGAAACTCCTTCAGGCATGGTTATATCCCACCTGTAGTCCCAGCCTTCGCAGGCATCTCGCTCGCCTTCCGCCACAGCCCACAGTTCCACCGGCTCGCCTTCGGGAAGCCACTCGTATGGTGCCATAAGCAGGTGGGGCACCGCCCCCGCCAAGCACACCAACAATAGAAATGCAATGAATAATGCCCTATACATGCTTATTTCCTTTTTTCGTTTGGACTGTGGACTGTGGACT
>JAFZZD010000518.1 GCA_017615955.1 Victivallales bacterium | reverse complement strand
ATAAGTCCCATTGGTCCCATAAGTCCCATTGGTCCCATTAGTCCCAGGAAAGACAGTACTATACTCGCATTATTAGCATTATTCTGATTTCATAAAATGGCGATTATCACAATAGTCGGTGCTGGGATGATGGGTTCTGCAATGTGCTTCCCTGCATCGGACAACGGGCATCAGGTGCGCTTGGTGGGAACTCCATTTGACAAAGACGTAATCGCCCGCCTTCAAAAGGACAATTTCCACGAGAAAATCAACATGCCACTGCCAGAGGGCGTCAAGGCATACCAGTTTGAAATGCTGGATGAAGCGCTGGCAGGCTGCGACCTGCTCATAAGCGGCGTGCCTTCATTTGGCATACAATGGTTTTCAGACAATGTACTATCCCGCATTCCTGAAAACCTGGTGGTCTTGTCCGTAACGAAGGGACTTGAAGTCGAAGAGGACGGGTCCTTGCTGCCAATCTCCGAGGCATACCTTAAGCGGGAAAAAACCCGCGGGCGCAGACTGTCCATAAACTCCATTGGTGGTCCCTGCATAAGCATGGAACTATGCAGACGTCTTCATACATCGGTTGCATTGTGCGGCTCGGATTCGGACATAGTGCACTGGATAGCCTCGCTGCTGACCACGCCGTACTACCATATCTGCACAACCTCTGACGTTGTCGGCATTGAATGTGCAGTGGCAATGAAGAACGCATACGCAGTAGGCGTGTCCCTGGCCATAGGCATGGCGGAGCGCACTGGCTGCGAGCTGAGCAACCCGCAGGCCTCGCTTTTCGGGCAGGCCGTACGCGAAATGCTGCGTCTCACACATCTTCTTGGCGGGCAGACGGACAGCGTGATCTATGCCACCAGCGACCTGTATGTCACCATCAATGCGGGACGCAACAGAAAGCTAGGAGAACTGCTGGGCAAGGGGCTTTCCTTCAAAGAGGCACTGCAAAAGCTGCCCGGCGTGACGCTGGAATCCATCTCAGTCATCACCAACGTCGCCCACGCACTGCGCATAAGGCACGAGATGGGCACCGCAAACATAAATCAATTTCCCCTTCTGCGGCATCTGGACGAGATCATAAACCAGAACGCCCCAGTCAAGATACCCTGGAACGAATTCGGCTGATAATCCACCAGCCAACCTGAGTGCGCAATCCACCAGCCAACCTGAGTGCGCTCCACTTTGGAGCGCACATACTAAAATGTCATTACAGGACTTTACAGAACGTGTCGAGCAATATGCCGTGGAAATTATCAACGGCAGGCAGCGCACCTGGTATGACCACCTGTTCAGGGCTTTTTTGTTTGTATTGTCCCACGCATACAGGTTTGCCGTGCAATTCCGCATCATGCTCTACACGCAGTCCATCATGAAGCGTCAGAACCTGGGCAGCTTCGTGGTCAGCGTCGGCAATTTGACGGCTGGCGGCACAGGAAAGACGCCAGTGGTGGAGCTTCTAGCCAAAACCCTTTCAGGCAAGGGCAGGAAAGTTGCAATCCTAAGTCGCGGATACAGGAGCAAATCCCGCTCGTTCAAGGACAAGATCAAGCATTTCTTTTCTGGTGCGGAATACCGTTTCCCACCGAAAATCGTCTCCAACGGAAAAGAGGTTCTGCTGGATTCGCAGCAGGCTGGCGACGAGCCATTCATGCTTGCCAGAAATCTTCTGGAAAGGGACGGCATTCCAGGCACTGCTGTCGTTGTGGACAAGGACAGGGTAAACGGCGGCTCATACGCGATACGTCATTTCAATGTGGACACACTGCTTCTGGACGATGGCTTCCAGTACATGCCGTTGCGCCCAAAAATCAACATCGTGCTCGTGGACAGCACCAATCCCTTCCACAACCACGAAATGCTGCCCATCGGACTTCTAAGGGAACCCATCTGCAACCTGGTCAGGGCGGACTACATTTTCCTTACAAAGTCGGACGGGCGTCCATCACTGCAACGGTTGAAGGACTTTCTAGGCAAACACAACAGTCGCGCCCCTATCATCGAGTGCAACCATGTGCCCTGCAATCTCAAGGGGGTATTTGATGACAAAAACCTTGGACTCGGAGCGCTTAAAGGCAAGAAAGTGGCGACCATCTGCGGCATTGCAGTGCCCGAAAGCTTTGAGAACTACATACGGCAACTAGGGGCAACTATAGTTTACAAGGAAAGATATGTGGACCACCACCGCTACCGCACTTCGGAAATCGAGGCCTTTTGCCAGAAGGGAATCGAGGCTGGCGCACAACTGCTTCTCACCACGGAAAAGGACGCAGTGCGAATACCCAAGGTTAATACACAGGGCAGGGACTTCATGTTCCTGCGCGTGGAAATCCGCATAATCAGCGGTCAGGAACATTTTGACGACTGCATCAAGAGCATCTGCATGATGTAAATGCACGTGGACTGTGGACTGT
>JAFZZD010000517.1 GCA_017615955.1 Victivallales bacterium | reverse complement strand
CGCTTCTTGCGCATTTTCCTTGCGAGATTGTCGAGGATGAGCCGGATTTGGTCATAAGCCATGGCGGAGATGGCTCCCTGCTGGGGGCGGAGCGCAAGTATCCTGGCGTGCCCAAATGCCCTCTTAGGGACAGGCGCCAGAATCCAAAATGTCCCAAGCATGGCGAGATGGACACGCTGGCAAAGTTGTTTGCGGGAAAACTGGGCACAATCGAGCTGCACAAGCTGGAAATCAGCACGGGAAAGTCCTCGCTTCGCGGCATAAATGACGTGCTGGTGCATCATGTGGAACCCACGGCTGCATTGCGTTTCCGGATCTGGGTGGATGACGAGCTGTTCCGCTCCCAGGTCATCTGCGATTCACTGCTGCTTGCCACTCCTTTTGGCAGCACGGGCTATTTCCAGAGCATGACCCATGGCAATCTGCGCACCGGATTGGGAATGGCGTTCAACAATTCCCTGGATTTGCTGGGTTACACGGTATTGCCGGAGGATGCTGTGATCAGGGCCGAGCTGCTGCGTGGCCCTGCTGTGATCGTGGCGGACAATGACCCTGCCCGCATCAGCATTGACACAGGCGATGTGTTCACCATTCGGTCCTTGCCGGAGAAGACAATTCTCTACGGCATAGATGTCTTCCGTTGCCAGGACTGCTTTGATTTACGTAAAACCGGAAAAAGATAGGAGGTGTGCTTTATGTCAGATGGCGTTAAGGTTGTAATTGAGTTGTTGGTTGTGGCGTTGTTCTCCTATCTGGCAGGAAGCATACCCACGGGGTATCTGATCGGCAAGCTTAACGGCATAGACATAAGGAAGCATGGCAGCCATAACATTGGCGCCACTAACGTCAGGCGCGTCCTTGGGCGCGACTGGAGTTTCATCTGCTTTGCCTGTGATTTTCTGAAAGGGTACCTTCCTGTGCTGCTGTTTGGAAAGCAAATGGCTGGTTCCTGGATCATAGGGGCGGGCTATGGCACGCTGGTGGCCGCATTTGCATCAATATGCGGGCATATATTCCCTGTCTGGCTTGGTTTCAAAGGCGGCAAGGGCGTGTCCACGTGCCTTGGTGTTGTGACAGGCATTGCATGGATTCCGGTTCTGGTGGGCGGCATCATCTGGCTGATTGTGTTCAAAATCTCCAGGATCGTGTCCCTTGCCAGCATGATTTCGGTGGGATGCATTGCGCTGTGCGCCCTGGTAATGAAGATCTTCGGATACCACAGCATTTCCTGGCAAGGTGTGATTCTGCTGGTTGTGATTGCGTTGCTGGTCATAGTCAGGCACAAGGACAACATCATGCGCCTGAGGAACGGCACCGAAAACAAGTTCTTGAAGAAGAAGGACGAAAAGAAGGACGAAAAGAAAGAAGAATAGCATTTTAGAGGAAGACGAGAATGACGACTTTTGCTTCAAAGGCGGGAATCAACCTGGCGCTTACGGATGAGGACAAGATGGCGGTCCTTAAGGCGGGACTGGCTAAAATCAACAAGCCATTGAAGAAGGTGCTGATTATACCCCCTGACTTCACACGCTTCAATTCCAATGCTGGACCCATCACCGCAATGCTGTACGACATGCTGTCTCCCACCGCGCATATCGACATTATTCCCGCGCTTGGCACGCATTTCCCAATGACTGAAAAGGAAATACGCACCATGTTCGGTGACAAGATTCCACTGGACAGGTTCATCGTGCACGACTGGAGAAACGACGTGGTCTCTCTGGGCGAAGTGCCTGGCGAACTGATCAAGGAATGGTCCGAGGGAAAACTGGACTATTCGGTGAAGGTGCAGTGCAACAAGTGTCTTTTCAATGGCTATGACCTGATCATCTCCGTGGGGCAGGTGGTGCCTCATGAAGTGGTGGGCATGGCGAACTACACCAAGAACATAATGGTGGGCGTCGGCGGTTCGGACATGATCAACAAGTCCCATTTCCTTGGCGCCACAGCTGGTCTGGAGAACCTCATGGGCCGCAATGAGACGGCGGTGCGCAAGCTGTTCAACTACGGCGTGCACACATACTTGTCGGAGTTGCCGCTGGTTTTCATCATGACTGTCATGGCGAAGAACCACAGCACTGGCAAGATGGAGATGAGGGGACTTTACTTTGGCGACAATGACGACACGTTTGCCGAGGCTGTGAAGCTGACGCAGCAGGTGAACCTGGACATGATGGACGCCCCTGTGAAGAAAGTGGTGGTGTATCTTGATCCGGAGGAATTCAAGAGCACATGGCTGGGAAACAAGGCGGTCTATCGCACAAGAATGATGATTGCTGATGACGGCGACCTTATCATCCTGGCCCCGGCCCTCAAGCAGTTCGGCGAGGATCCCACCAATGACAAGCTCATCAGAAAATATGGCTACAAGGGCACTCCTGCCACGCTGAAGGCAGTGGCGGAGAACGAGGACCTGCGCCAGAACCTGGGCGCCGCAGCGCATCTGATCCATGGCTCCAGCGAAGGGCGCTTCAAAATCACATACTGCCCCGGCCCCGGCGTTACAAAGGAGGAAATCGAATCCGTGGGCTTCGCATACGGCAATCTGGAGGAGATGACCGCCCGCTACAATCCGGAAAAATTGAAGGACGGCTTCAATACACTGCCAGACGGCGAGGAGATCTTCTACATCAGCAATCCTGCACTGGGCCTCTGGGCGCTGCGCTCCAACTTCGAAAAATAGGCGCAGAGAAAATAATACAACGCAGAGGCGCAGAGGCGCAGAGGCGCGGAGTTTTTAACGCAGAGGCGCAGAGGCGCAGAGGCGCAGAGGCGCGGAGTATTTTTGTAATGGGGGGCATTTGTCGCTGGCGTCCTTATGGGCGACGAAGGGGCGTTCACTCAAGTTGGCCAACCCGTATGGATGTGTCTGAGGCTTTGCATTGCAAGTCGTCCAACTTGATTGAGCGCCGCTTCGGCGCTCATAAGGATGCCATTGTCATGTAATAGACAAGGTTCTCCCGAGTTTTTGGGGGGATTGTTGTTTAAATTTCGCATAGTCTTGGTATATTACAGGCAATTTTGATTTGGAAAATAGCGGGCTTTCGCCCGTGGTTGCAAACAAAGGAAGGAAGAACTATGAGTTACGATTGGGCATCACTGAATTTCGCGTACAGGGACGTGAACTGCCACATCCGCTATGTCTGGAAAAATGGAAAATGGGACAATGGTCTTCTGGTGAAGGAACCATACCTGAATGTGCACATCGGCGCGACCTGCCTGCACTACGGCCAGGACGCATTCGAGGGACTGAAGGTATATCGCACTGCGGACAACAAGATACGCTCGTTCCGCCCGTTGGAAAATGCCCGCCGTCTCAACAGGAGCGCAGCCCGTTCCTGCATGGCCGAAGTGCCGGAGGAAATGTTCATGGACGCATTGAGGCGCGTTGTGAAGGCGAACGAGGAATTCGTGCCCCCATACGGCACTGGCGCCACCATGTATGTCCGTCCATTGCTGATTGGAACAGGCCCCCAGATCGGCGTCAATGCAGCCGATGAGTACACGTTCATCATCATGGTCATGCCAGTCGGCGCATATTATAAAGGCGGTCTTCAGCCAGTCAGGGCGTTGGTAATCGAGGATTTCGACCGCGCGGCACCCAATGGCACAGGCACGGTGAAGATGGGCGGCAACTACGGCGCGGCTCTTCTGCCGCACAAGATCGCCCATGACAAGGGCTTCCCGATCGACTTGTACCTGGATCCAGTACAGCACAAGTACATCGATGAATTCGGCACATCCAACTTCATCGCAATTGACGGCAAGGGCGCATACGTGACACCACTGTCACATTCGGTGCTGCCCAGCGTCACCAACAAGAGCTTGCAGCAGCTTGCCAAGCATCTTGGCATGACCGTTGAAGTGCGTCCAATCGAATTCACCGAACTGCCCAGTTTCCAGGAAATCGGCAGCTGCGGCACCGCGGTTGTGATTACCCCCGTGAACGAAATCGTGCGCGGCGACCAGGACATCAAGGTTGGCCCTCGCGAAGGCGCAGGTCCCGTTCTCCAGAACCTCTATGACCACTACACAGCATTGCAGTGGGGCAAGGAAGAGGATCCATTCGGCTGGATGGTTGAAATCTAAGGAGTTGTTAAACAATTAAGGCCGTGTAACGGACTTTCAGGGACCACAGGCATCCTGTGGTCCCTGTCTTCTCTCTGGCCACTGAAAAAAACAACAAAATTTTAAAAAAAGCAAAATGCGTCAAATATTTTTCAAATATTATCGTTATAATTAAATGCGGCTATAATTGCGATGCGTATTTATGTAGGTGCTAGATACCATTGATTGAGGCCGATAAGGAGGAGTATAAAAACATAGCACCATGAGGCGTTAATGCCTCGCCAAAGTCTGGGGGAAGTCTATCAATGAAGAAATCTAACAACGGAGCAGGAAACAAAAAGAACTACACAGGAAACAACGACATTCAGAACGAAAACACAGGAACGGATTTTGAAACTTGCAATTTGGGCGGGGCTGTTTCCAGCAGTGCGATTGCGCAGGAGGAAAACCAGCTTCTCGCCAGAATAGCGCAAGGCGACCATGCCGCATTGGCGATAATCTATTACCGTTATGTTGACAAGGTCAGCGCACACGCCTACCGCATTTTGTATCCTTATGGGCTGACCAATGTCACGGAGGAGGTCACGCAGGACGCATTCAGGAAACTCCAGCGAAACGCGGCTGATCTGAAGGTGACGACCACGATACTGCCTTGGCTCAAGACCGTGGCTAAAAACAATGCGCTGGACAAGATTCGCCCTGTTTTGAAATTGCTGCAGAAATTTCCCACGTGGAAGAGCATGGATGATGATTCAGTAGCCGACACGGTCCATGATTCACATAGCAAATCCCCAAGGGAAATTGCAATCATTCGCGAGGAGCTTGAGCACGTGCTGCTGCTGATCAAGAAGTTGCCTGACAACATTAGGGCCATCTTCGAGGACTTTGTCTTCAATTGCCTGTCAGTGGAGCAGATCGCCAACAAGTACTCCAAGTCAATTGGTACGGTGACATGGAGCATTTACCATGCACGGGAACTCATCAAAGAACAAATCCAAGAATAATGAGACATCATTCAACTCCAGATAGCCAGGGGAGGCTTTCAGAAAAGCGGAAGCAGGAAATGCTGGAGTTGCTTTTTGATGAAATGGACAGTCTCCACGGCAAGAAGAAGGGCATTGTTACCAGGATGCTTGGATATGCCTGGCGGGGAATTGCTGTCCTGGTCATTGCGCTTTGTGCTGCCTGGCTTATAATGCCAGGCAGTTCTGTATTCAGGCGAAACGGTGCCGTCAATGCGAGTGCCGCAGCTGACACGTCAAGTATAAAAGTGGATATTCCAGACAGAGAAAAGTTGGATATTGAATTATATGAAATGGTCAGGCGTCTGGAAGAATCCCTGTCCAAT
>JAFZZD010000516.1 GCA_017615955.1 Victivallales bacterium | reverse complement strand
TGTCCACAGTCCACAGTCCACAGTCCACTAGAATTTCACTTCGATTTTGCCGTCGGAAGTGGTGATTTCCGATGCGCTCTTAATCGTCTGGAATGCAGGGACTGAATTCATAAGGCTCTGGACAAGGCCCAATGACAAATCGCCATACACGAAAAGCGGCAGTATGCCCAGTTTCGGACTGCCCAGGACATAGTCGTATTTCATGCCGTTTCCCTCTGACTCCTGGATTTTTGCATTTGCGGAGCAGGTAACCGGCAGCACGCCGAATGCCTTGGTCTTGACTACTATTTTGAAGCTATTGCCAGCCTTGAAGTCCACGCTGAAATGCTTTGGCACCAATGGTCCCTGTGGCCATTGGTCCTTTGGCAGTCCCATTGCCTCGGACATCAGCTTGCTTGCATCATCGCTGCTAATCGACAGAGGAGGCAATGCCTTGGGCTTTGGTTTGGAAGCGCCTTTCTTGGCACCTGGCTTCTTGCCTTTGCCTGCTGCCGGCGGCGGTGCCGATGGCTTGTTCTTGTTTACCAGGTCAAAGCCAGTCTTCAATGCCTTGTCAACCTCGCCTTCTGCAGTTCCCTTTGCGCCGACAGGGCACATTGCCAGCAGAACGATGATTCCCAGCAAGCCGAAGAACACGCCCACAAATGTCTTCTGCGCCTTGGATGCACCCTTGCGCTGTGACTTGGTATGCTCGTCATTCAGGACATCATCCGGCTTCATTTCATTCAAATCCAGCTTTTCACCGCAACCGCGGCAGAAAATTGCCGTAAGAAGATTATCTACTCCGCACTTTGGACATTTCAGACCCATAATCCACTGCCTCCATTGAACTTGTTATGACTTGTTGGCATTCGCCGCTGAGGGCGCTGGCTTTGTCTCTGGCTTGGGCGCAGGCTTGCTGTCGCCTGGCTTGTCCCCGCCTTGAGAACTGACACTCCCCTTCTTTGTGTAATCGGTGCAATAAAAGCCACTGCCCTTGAAAATCAAACCCGCGCCACCGCCTATAAGACGATGAACCTTTCCCCCGCACTTGTCGCATTTCTTGAGCGGCTCCTCGGTAATGCTCTGGAAACGCTCAAAAGTGCAACCACATTTCTCACATTTGTAACTGTAAGTCGGCATTATATCAAAAACTCTAGGGCCTGCGGAAAAGACCGCTGGTCCACTCCTCATTTGTCACTCGTTCCAGCTCAACACAGCCTAGAGGCAGGAACGCCTCCAGTATCTCGTTGTAATTGGTGGCAAGGATGCCGGACAGTATCACATAGCCGCCAGGACGCGCCAGGGACAGCACTGCCTCCCTCTGCTTGATCAGCACCACGGCCAGGATATTCGCCGCCACCACATCCGCAGGCTGCGTAGGGACAAAGTCCCCCAGTGGCGCACATGTGACTGGAATGCCGCTGACTCCTGCACGCTCCATGTTCTCCAGGGAGGTCGTTATGCACTGGGGATCATTGTCAAACGCCTGGATTGGCTTGTAGCCCAGCAAAGCCGCCCCAATGGACAGAATGCCTGACCCAGTCCCTGCGTCAATGAAGGACATCGTCCCATGCTTCGCCTGAAGCTTGTCAAGGAAATACAGGCACGCCCTGGTTGTGCCATGATAGCCAGTGCCGAAGCACATGCCTGGATCTATGGGGAGGACAATCTCCCCTGGCTTGGCCTCGTATTCCTCCCAGCCAGGCTTCACTACCAGACGGTCCGACGCCTTGAACGTGTGGAAGTTCTTCTTCCAGGAATTGGCCCAGTCCTCCTTGCGCATCTCCTGCACATCAATTTCTATGGGCGCGGAGAACAGCTCCTTCCAGGAAGCAAGATATTCTTCAAGCTGGCTTGCGCACTGCCTGGCGGCGGCCTCGTTCTCCTCCACAAGGAAGGTATTGGCCTTTCCTGTCTCAAGGCTTGCGTATGATGAGGGAGCCAAGTCCAATGCGGCCAGCGCCTCTTCCAGCACTGGTACATCCGCATTCACGCTGGAGATGACCACAGCCTGTATTACTTCATCGTTTGCCATGTTCGCAACAAAAAAACCGCACCCAATCTTTGTGCTAGGATGCGGTTTTACAAGCAGCAGATTAATCCTCTGGCTTTGTCTTTGGAAGACCCCATGCCCTCTCGCCGTCCTTGTAGCGGCCTTCCTTCTTCAGCAGGTCTATCCTCTCATAGCGCTTCAGAACATTGCGCTTCTCGGCAACTGCGCCTTTTGTCTTCAAACTTGGATGTACTGACATTTTCTCACTCCTCTGTTTTTATATGAAGCAAATAAAAAAATCGGTTGATAATTTACTGGCAATCGTCGTTTTTTCAACCCCGTATGCCCCATTTTGGCTAATCCACCTTTGTTTCCATACGCCAATGGCATCCACTTCCCCGCGCGGCCAGGGGCCCCGCGTCAGGACGTTGGACGTCCATGCGTCAGGCCGCAGAGCCGCTGTTCCGCGCGGCCA